>CAMKOB010000005.1 GCA_946414345.1 uncultured Candidatus Saccharibacteria bacterium
CCGCGATTTTCTGGATGAGAACCAGACGTCCTAGACCACTAGACGACGGAACCACAGTGAGGGGTTTGCCCTCTTTATCTATTATAGCATAAAAGCAGTTAGTATTCAATGCCACCGTAGGTTGGGATAGCCTCAACAATCGTTTGGCCTGGGGCCAGTGTAATCTCTTGCCCGTTTGCGTTAGTGAATACTATTTGAGAATCTACGGAGTTTTTAGTCCACACCCCTGAAACCGCATATCCATTCTGGAAGATATAGGCTGAGCCACTACCTACGGTCGTAATGTCTTCGTGATAACCGTCCCAAGCTAAGCTTTCGTCTACCACAATAGCGACAACCACTGATGGTGACATCTGCTTTAGCGTGCAGACACTTTCCGGTATTGGCTCACCAAGATTTTCGGCTGGGCAGTCATACACTAAGTGCGGTTCCCCATTGGCATAGCTACGGTCATAGCTATTTGTAGTGCTATTGTATGCATAATTAACATTGAAATCAAGTAATCCACCAAATGCAAGCGAGATGTTGGTAACTGTTGGCGTCACCGTATTAACGTCATTTATCGCGGGTTCAGTAATAATTAGTTTTTCTGCAATCCCATTATCTATTCGCGCTTTATTAGATACAGTTGGTGTCATGCGCGAAAATCCTTTTACGTTTGACGTGGAGTAACCATAATCAGAGCTAAATTGCATGAGATAAGGACCGGTAGTGAAAAGATTATTCCAGAGCCGGTCGTAATTTGGATAATTTCCGCGATACATATAGACATAATTTTCAGTTAAATCCTTATAGCCGCCACTGCGGACCGCCGCGATAGCATCATCGGCACCCCCAGCGTGTACAATAGCGCAATCAAACGGCGTATCCCATTGCAAATAGTATAGTCGGAGCGAGCGAATTGGACCAATCACAGCGCTTGTAGGATTTTGATAAATGGCAGCGAAGCGCGTGATCCCCCGCTCTGCAATAGCCTCGAATATTACGCCCGCCTGGTGTAGGCCGGCCTGTGGCCGAGCACCATCAATTCCGTTTGGGGTCTGAACACAAAATGTGGGTGCAGTTTTGGCGGTAACATCGGCCAATTGAAGACCAGTTAAATCACTATATATTACGGTATTATCTTCTGTTTTTAGGGATGGAATACCAGGAAAAACGAGATCTGGCAAAACTTCTTCTGGAATAATAAATGGGATTAAAAACATTACAATTCCGTCCACAAAGCCCACTATACCAATAATTAGCATAATAAGCCAAGCTTTGGGATTATTTTTGATTTTTTTGTTGGGCAGTGATGGCTCATTTGAACTTGCATCAAGCTTCTTTACCGCTTCATTAAAACTAATTTCTTTCGGTTTTTTTGATTTTAACTGTAAATTATTAATAGCCATTTGACTCCCACTTTTATTTAATACTATTTTAGCATAAATATTTACATAAAAAAATATAAAGGTTGTGGTATAATGATGGTATGGTCAGAAAGCATTTGAATCACACACTCTTTCTCGGCGGTGTTGCCGCTGTCGTATTGACATCTTTGCTCGTTGCGCCGACTAATCAGGTTTTTGCAAGCGATGCAACAATTAGTGTAAAAGCAGAGGAAATGTTGACCATACAGGTTATTACACCGGACAGTGGCGTAGCCGGCGACCCTGGAGATTTTTTACGCAACATGGTAACAATTCAAGTCGCTACAAATAATCCAACCGGATTTACGGCTACGATGACAGCCAGTTCTGCCACTACGGCTCTAACTAATCAAATTGATAATAATTATACCATCCCCACTCTAGGTTCAAACACTACGAGAAGTGCTTTTCCTGACAATGCTTGGGGCTATTCTGTTAATGACACAAGTGCTGGTGATAACAACAGTATCTATCGTCCGGTCGCAGCCTTGGGTGCAAGTGCTCCATCATACATTGCCAATGTCGCATCAAACGCTACGGTTACAACTCGGGATGTTTATTTCGGGACTAAAGCCACTGCAGCTAAAGCTTCTGGAACCTACTCCAATACTGTAATATTCAATGTTGTATCCGGAATAAACACTGACGACACTTCCCAGAGTGGGGTCACCCCAACCAATCCCGTAACACCAAGTAACGATCCAATCCCAACCGATAATACTCCAACTTATGTACCGGGTAACGTAGGTGGCTCTTCTACCGGTGCTACAGTTTATACTCGTACATCTACGAATAGCGGTAGCGGTGGTAGTAGTGCTAACACAACCACAACTGGTACGACCGTCACCCGCGGTGACACCACAACTTCAACCTATGTAAGCCCAGCCGGCGTATCTAATACTGTTGCGGTTAACGAAGGCACACCGCTTGCGACTGGTTTGGCTGTGACAGCAGGTGTGGCAGCTACGACAGGTGTGGTATTCTTCATTGTGGCGAAGCGTCGCCAGAAAGACGACGAAGAAGAAAATCAGTTATAGTTTTGGGTAGCTCTTAAAATAGCCTCGTAGTGAGGCTATTTTTTTGATGGCTACAACTAAATAGCGCGGGCAACCGCATTAAGCCGAGCAAGAGTAGTTTCGCGGCCAAGTACGTCCAGTGTGAGATTAAGCGCTGGCGAGAATGGCGCAAATGACACGGCGATACGAATAAGCGAGAATAGTTCTGCTGGCTTGCGATTAGTCTCTGACAAGAGCTTATTGAGGACGTTTTGCAATGATTCCCCGTTCCATTCTTCTAGGCCGGTTAATTCAATAATGGTCTCCTTTAATAGATTTTCAATTTCAGATTCAGATAGTTTTTTGAGGAACTTATTACCGATAATCATGTTGATGTCAATTTTTGGATCGATAAAGAAGTAAGTAGTCATAGTGCGAAGGTCTGACATGGTTTTGAGGCGATCGTAAATAATCGAGAGTACCTTCACGCGATAATCTTCAGAATAATTTGTGGCTTCTTCCGGCCAAAAATTCACAGTGCGATCATAGAGGGCATGAGCGCCTTGCTCATCGAAGATTCGACGGAGCCATTGACCGTTCATCCAGAGAAGTTTTGTTTCATCATAGCGGGCACCGGAATTTTGGATTCGGTCCAAAGAAAAAGCCTTGATTAGTTCTTCTTTGGTGTATATTTCTTTTTCAGTGCCATCATTCCAGCCAAGACAAGCTAAATAGTTTAGCATTGCCTCTGGTAGTACGCCGTCTGAGCGATATTCGGTAACCGATTTAGCTCCATCACGTTTGCCAAGCTTTTTGTTGCCGGTGGGAGCAAGGATATGTGGCAAAGACACTAGAAGCGGACGTTCTAAGCCAAGTGCCTCGTAAAGAGCTAGATAGTTTGGGGTAGATGAAAGGTATTCTACACCACGCATAACGTGAGTGATGCCCATTTCGGCATCATCTACGATATGCGCAAAGTTATAGGTAGGATAGCCATCCCGCTTAATTAGTATAATATCATCACAAACCTCTGGTCCGGTATGCATATCACCCATAACCTCGTCATGCCAATCGTAAGATTTAGGGTCAGATTTAAAACGAATTGGCATGCCTGGCTCCCATTTAGGTGGGTTCTCTGGCCGATAATTGCGATATAAAAATGGTCTTTTAGCAGCATTGCATTCACGACGATATTCATCAATCTTTTCTGGTGGAGTAGGATCCGCATAGGCACGACCACAGTCAAGTAGTTTTTGCACCCATTTCATATAGATACCGCGGCGTTCACTTTGGAAGTATGGTTCGCTAGGACCTCCGACCAGTGGGCCCTCGTCCCAGTCGAGACCAAGCCATTTTAAGGTATCTTCAATCAATTCTGTGGCACCCTCAACATAGCGTTCTCTGTCTGTATCCTCGATACGAAGAATCATCTTGCCGCCTGTTTGCTGCGCGATTAGATATGGATAAATTGCACTTCGCACATTACCAATGTGGATATAGCCAGTAGGGCTAGGTGCAAACCTAGTGATTGCTTTTTTCATAGAAAATATTATACCACTTTTAGAGTGAGGTAGCAATGGTCTTGATTTGCTTCTTGGTCAAAGAGCCACTAGCAATCTTCAATCTATAAAAGATGCCGCCATTAACCCAACTGGTCTCATTGTTCCCTACATAAAGCGTTAGTCCTTGCTCTTTAATAACGGTATGCTCGTCCTCATAATTTGGCTTGACATAGTTGGATAACAAGGCATTTGAATCCCATGAAGATTTCTCTTCGATGAGGGCATATGAATTTTCAGCAGTTGAATCTTTAAAATTAAGAGTAATTTTGCCATTTTCGGAAGTAATGTCTGTCAGATTGAACCCACGTGGAGTATATTTAGGATAGGACGCATTAATGCCGTTTTGAAGAGCAGCAACGCGAAGAGAGATATCTGGGGTATTGAGGTTAACAAAATAAACAATAGCAAAGACAGCAGCGGCAGTACATGCTAGAGCTAGGGCTAGACGTTTGAAGCCGAAGCCGATTTTGCGTTTTTGGCGTCGCGATTTTTGACTAATCTGTGAGTTGGAAGCTTCACGGATGGCGCGCTCAATGGCGCGATTTTTGATCTCAGCGGCTGTTCTCTTCTGTGCAACATTTTGCGTCGTGGCGACTTGGCGAGTAGACCGCCGAGCGGCCCTCTGGGTGGCAGTGTATTGGGGCAGCTCTATTTCCTCGGCTGTATTTTTGGCAGCGACTGGGACTGCTTCGTTTTTTGCTGGCGAAATTATTATTTCTTCTTTTTTAAGCATGACTGGCTCGATTCTTTTTACTGTCTGATGACGGACTATCTTCCGATCTTTGACAACTGGAAATTGTGCCCTACGGCGCATAATATCAACTGATTTTTTGTTATCTGTTTGTGACATTTATTACCTTGCCTTAATCTCTATTATTATATTACATGATTTAACGGAAAAGCGCAAGGGTTATTTTTACTACAAAAAAATGTTATAATATAACTATTATGGATTCTGAAAAACGTGCCAGACGACAAAGTATTCGCTTAATTATATCCGAGACAGTAATGGTGCTAGCCGTAGTAGCGATGGTCGTGATTTTGGCTTTTTTGGTGTCTGGGTACTGGTTAGGTAGCGGTTTCCGAGTAGAAAGACAAGGAATGTTGCAAATTGGATCAATGCCAATTGGTGCCACAGTGGCAGTAGA
Source organism: uncultured Candidatus Saccharibacteria bacterium (assembly GCA_946414345.1). Taxonomy (GTDB): domain Bacteria; phylum Patescibacteriota; class Saccharimonadia; order Saccharimonadales; family Saccharimonadaceae; genus Nanosyncoccus. The sequence goes on from CAMKOB010000005.1 coordinate 5,115, forward strand.
TGGTGAAGCTCCATGGTATCAACGGACCAACACCAGCAAAGTTCTAACCAGTGGCGAACACACCGTGAGTCTCACTAAAGATGGTTATGATTCTTGGAGCCGGACCGTGAATATTCGAGATGGCTTATTATATCGTGTTAATTATCCACGACTTTTCTTGCTTGAGCGCGAAAAAGAAACGGTGTATAGTAGCCCTGCGACGACGTTAGCGGTTGTTTCGCCAGATCATAGGTGGATGCTTGTAGTCAATAATACAACCGCATGGCGATTATTAAACTTAAGCAACGACAAGGTCGAGCCCAAGATTATTTCGGTGGCAACACTTTTTGAATCGGTAAGTATGGCGAGTGGGGCGACGACCGGCCTTTTTACTGGTGAAATCTTAGAATTGAATTGGAGTGAAGACAATGAGCACATTTTGGTGAAATCCAGACTAGATGAAAAGGTCGAGTGGGTACTATTAAACGTCAAAAACCTATCAGAAAGCATAAACATCACACGTCAATTTGCGACAATCTTTGAAGATGTACGATTTTTTGATAGTTCCGCTTCAACGTTGATAGCGATAAAAGATTCCAATTTGCATAGAATTGACGTTTCGGGTCGCCAAATTTCAGCGGTGTTGATTGAAGGAATTCAAAACTTTGATGTTTTTGGTTCGGATATTATTTTTACAGCGGCTATAGATTCAAAAAGCACATACGATTTTTCCGACGAAATGTTAAAACGGGAGGACGAACTATTAACGGAAGAGCGTATGGTCACTCCTAATTATTATACTGGCATAGTTAAGTTTAATGATGTTGAACGAATAAACCACATCACCTCGTCAGAAGAGCCAATTCGGGCTTTTATTAGCCGTTTTTACAATGAGAAATACATCACAATAATTAATGACACCATGATCACTGTATACAAATACGGCGGAGCAGAAACCGTCTTCGAAAGCGCCTTGAGCTTTAATCCGGATAACATAAAAGTTAGTTATGACGGCAGTTTTGTGTTTATGAGAAGTGGAGACCGGGTTATGACACTAGATATGGAAGCACTGGAACTTTGCAATTGGGTTCTCGATACGGAAAATTTTGGCTGGCTAGACGGACACATTGTATATAGCGTTAAAGACGGGACAATAATCGTTTATGACTTCGACGGCATGAACAGGCGCATGCTTAGTAATAACGTGTCAGCACATTTCCCTGTCACGATTGTTGAAAATAGATGGCTATATTATTTTAGCGATGACAAACTAATACGCGAAATTATTGCCCAGTAAGGAAGTTCCAAACTCTTTCAAAGAACGATGGTTCGTTGGACGGGAATTCGTTGCTATCGATTGTACTCTCATTCACATCTGGTGGTGTCACTGTGGCATCACTGGTACTTGGAGAGATTTGTTCGCCAGTGACAAGTAGACGATAGCGCGAGGTACCAAGCGGGGTGCACGTAACCAATGTGATAAGTGGCTTATCTGTAGGTGTAATAAGTGCGCCAACGTTGGTTGGCTCAACCACTTCTTTTTTGGTCACTCGGTAGGTATAGCGAGTTGATTTGTAGTTGACGTAAATCAAATCACCATCTTCAAGTCGTTCTAGGCCAGAGAAAATATATTTGTAGGGGTTCGAACTATATACATCGCCAGCAGAGTGGCCAGTAACAACAAAGTTGCCAATTTGGCCGGGATAAGCACTTGCTCCTGCGATGCGATAATGCGCTACACCATTCATCATAGCGTCGTAAATTTCACTTGTTGAAATGTTGAAGTTAATCGGCACATCAACATTGAGCTTCGGAATAATCAAGCGCGGGTCTGGCGAAACCGTCTGTGTAATAGTGGGGTCGAGGGCTTCAATTTCGCTGGGCGGAGCATTGCCTGGAGAAACGTAGGCCATAATAGGAGCAAAGATTAGTCTGTTGTACTGCAAAAAAAGAATTGTAAACATCACGGCGAGGCCGGCAAACAGAGGAATTAAATGGCGAATGCGACGAGATTTTTTTGCATTGTCGGCAGCTTTGCGACGAATAAGGCGACGGAGGCCTTTTTCGGTGCCATCGGCTTGGTCGAGCTTTAGGCCAGATTTGCGGTCATTTTTACCACTGGCCTTAGCGAGGGCGTAGACGATTTCATCTTCTTCGGCCTGTTCACGCGCGGCTTTTAGTTGCTCTTTGGCGATATACTCACGAGCAGCGTTAGAATAGTATTCGCTGTAATACTTTTGATAATAATCTTGCCAGGCGGTGTGATAGCGTTTCCAAGATTCAGAATTAATTTTGGGATTGACTGGCTCGTCTTTCATGTGAGAACCATTGGGTGCAGAATAAGCAGCCAGTACTTTTTGTCTGGCTAATCTCGCGGCAGCTTGGCGCTGTGAATCGCTTTCAGAGTTGTAGGTATCGTCTGTTTGCCCACCTTGAGTAGAATCCATGTAAAAATTATATCATAATATAGCCTATTTTGGCAAAATATGGTAAAATAAAGATACGGGCGGCTGGCGGAATTGGTAGACGCGCCAGACTCAAAATCTAGTTCCAGCAATGGAGTGAGGGTTCGATTCCCTCGCCGCCCACCAGATGTTATCGTTAGGCACAGAGTGAAATCTGTGCTATTATTGTATATAGAAATGAAGATTGCGATTTTTACAGATTGTTATTTAGATCTCACGGGTGGGATTGTGACGACAATTAATGCCGAGAAAAAGGAGCTTGAGGCACGTGGCCATACTGTGTATGTTTTTAGTAGTTCGTATCCTAAGAGTACAGAAGAGCAGGAGAAATTGGCAAAGAAATACATTTTTCCGGTGAAATCTTGCCGCGTGTTTGGCAGGGGTTTGACACCGATTGCACGGCGGCCTGCAGTGGTGGAGCGCCAGATACTACGCGAGTATCCGGAGATACGGGATTTTGATGTATTTTACGTGCATTATGAAGCTGGGTGTTCCATTGCGGGGTTAAGACTGGCACAAAAACTGAACATTCGTTCTGTGCAGGTGATGCATGGGCGCGAGGATGTGGGCGAAGAGAATTTAATTCCCTTTGGGCTACGAACGATTGTGGCCGCGTGTTTAAATTGGTTTCATTCGTGGTATATTCCACATTCGGTACATGTCCGACGTGACGATTATCTCGCGACGACTATAGCGCGAGCACAAATGTGGACACTGATGGTGAATCATGCGAATTATGCTGACGCAGTAATAACGCCATCGCGGTATTTTCGTGAAAAATTATTACATTATGGAGTTAATAAACCGATTCATGCCCTGCATCACGGTGTTGATGATGCGAAAATAAGGATAGAGGTTTCTGTAAAGACATTTGACGGGACGAGACCGTTAGAAATCATTTGGCACTCCAGAGTGTCGGGTGAAAAACGTATTATCCCCTTTCTTGAGGCATTGAAATTGGCCAGTGAGGTAGGGTGCTCATATCACTTGTCCGTGTATGGTGATGGGGCGGATATGAAAAAAGCGCAAGAATTAGTGCGCGAGTGGGGTTTGAATGTGAAGTTTTATGGCAATACATCACTTGCAGTAATAGAGCGAGCTTTAAAACGAGCAGATTTGGACGTATTGGTGTCGTATGGATTTGATACTTTTGGAATGACTTTGATTGAGGCGGCAGCGAGTGGTACACCAGTGTTGATTGCCGATCCGGACCTTGCAGAAGTGTTGCCAAAAGGAAGCTATATATTAGCACCGTCTCCCGATGCTGAAGGAATGGCAAAAGCTTTGGCGGACATCTGGCGGGCGCCGGAGTTAATTGAGAGAATGAGCCGAAAAATGATTGATTATCGTCCGGAGATTCGAAATTCAGCAAAAATTGATAAGTTATTGCGGATTTTTAAAGTATTGTTAAATTAGCGAACAACGCAGCGGACCGAATAACCATAGCCACGTTCAATTTCATTCTGTGGATACACTTCGCCATTTTGGTTGAAATCTAAACCATATGCAGTAGTAACACGGGAAACTACAGAGGACCAGTAAACACCATTACTGCCAACCTGAGAGAACTGACCATGATACAAAACTCCACCGTATAAGTAGTATGTGGGTGTATTATGAATGTTGCCAGAAGCACCACTAGTAAGGTTTAATTGTGCAACTAAATTATCGTAGGATTTATCTCCAGCAAGTGTGGGCAGCCTCCAGCCAGCTGGGCAAATAGATCTATCCATGTCGATTTGAGGGCTTGAAATAACAGAGATAGAAGTGTCGTTCAACGCAACCGCTGCGGTCCAGTTGTAATAGTTGCCAATGTGATAATGCTTGTCACTGCCACAAGTTACGGTATCTGTAGCGATTGAACCATCGTTATCGCTTCGGATGATGCCGTTCCAACAAAGATTACCTGGATCATAAGACTGCGGAGCGTATGCATTATTATACCAGGTCTCATCATTGGCCGTATAAGTAGCACTGCTTGGAGTCCATCTGGCGTTCGTATTAGGCGAAGAGCCGTGACCGATATCAGTATTGGCATAAGTATAAAAATTATCAGCAGTAACAATGTCGTGGTCTAGGTTTTGAGTCATCCAGACATTACCATCGGCGAGTTTGGCAATATAATATTCTTTTTCGTCACGGTTGTCTTTTATTTTATACTGTTGATTCAAGATCATAGATTCTAATACTTCAGTCATCTCGCTATCGGTTAATGTGGCGAAATCTTGCATATACTCAAGATTGTTAATATATGATGGGTCTGGAGCGCAGGTGCTAATAAATGTTACAGTATCGGTGTAGGTACCGGGCTTGGTAGCCGGAGTAAGTTTGGCGGCAAAATAAACGGCGAGATTTAGCGCGCTGCTGGAGCCCGTATTTTGGGCATAGGTGGCAATTTGGTTGCTCGCACCTACGGCGTTATAATCACCGCTTGCGCCAACGCGATATCCCCAGCGGTCGTTAGTGAAATTCGCTTCTGAAACCGAACCGGACAATGTCGCAATAGTGTTATTCCCTGATGTAAGATTAGTAGAAGTAGTAGTCATGGTGACAGTACAGTTATTGGCAGTGTTGGTATAGGTGTTAACCGTAGCATAATCGCTGCTAAATGTACCCTCAACACTCGGGGTAATGTCGAGGGCAACGCTACTGGCGCTAATAGTGATTGTTGAAGACGGATTGATGGTTGCGGACATCTCTATTCCGGAGTTGGAAGCATAGGCGCTTATTGCCATAAAACAATAGTCTGCTGCATTAAAAATACCAACAAGAGCCATACTAAAAATCAAGATTTTACATAATGACCTTTTTGTTCTCATGCTTTTATTTTAACATAAATATTGAAGTTTTATGGATTATTCTTTTGCTTTTTTGGCTTTTGTGTTATAATGGAGCCATGAAAACAAAAACGGTAATACACAAAGTATTGGTTATTGCTGTGTTGTTTGTTGGTCTACTAAATATAGTGGACTATTTTTATGCCTTAAATAGCACGAATGCTGCGAATTCCGGCTTGACGGCGATTGCGACGGTTGATACAACTTCTACACTTGTCATAAGTGAAGACAATATTGCCCTCGATATCGTACCAAGTGTGGAGGGGACTTTTAAGAGTGCGCACACTACGGTTGGGACTTATACTAATACGACCGGCGCGTGTACCGTGACAATGACGACTTCTTTTACGGATTTAGTGTCTGGGGCGGATAGTATCGCCACGCTGTCCGATGCGGTGTCGGAAGCGGATTTTACGGATGATCGTTGGGGCTACCGGATTGGCTCAAGCGGTAATTATGGCGCCGTAGAAACTAATAATGAGATTGCGAGCTTTGAACAAAAAACTGGCTCTACCGCGTATAGTTCTGATATCTACTTTGCAGCTAAACTCACTCCGGCGACTAGGCCTGGGGCATATTCTAATACGGTGACATTCATGAGCACGTGTTTGCCGCCACCGTCAAAAACTTATATGCAAGATTTCACATTAGAAGAATGCCAAGAATATGCTACTGATGAGAATTATACACTATATGATAGACGAGACGATAATGATTATACCGTGCGCTACATTGAGGGTGCCTGTTGGATGACACAAAACCTGAGAATTACCGGTACGGTTAGCTCCGAGGATTCGAATTTTAGCACATATAGCAGTGTAAATGTTTGCGAGAGCGACCTTACGGCTGGTAATAGTACCACTCAGCCAAGATGCCACGATTCTGGTAATATTACTGCTGGGGCTTGGTATAATTTTGCGGCCGCTTCAGCTAGGACTAATAGCGTTTCAACTTCGCCCTACATGGAAGATATTTGCCCGGCTGGATGGAGTTTACCAAGTTATAGCAATGCTGATGCGCCCGGCTCAGCTAATAGCCTGGTAAATACCGCATCAACATCTATTGCGAAATTTTCGCCCTCTATTACTGGTGATTATATCGATGGAATCCTACACGAACTGGATAGCGGGGTTTGGTGGGTAAATAGTGGGAATTCCGTCAGCCACTATTATATACATTATAGAGGTACCCAGCTTAACCTCTATAACTACGTTGGCCAGCAATTTGGGTTTCACGTTCGCTGCGTCCGGATATGATTACTTGTGATAAAATTTAAGTATGAAGAAATATTTGGCTGATATTTTGGTAGGGATACGTTTGATATTTGCGGCCGCGTTGTTTGTGATGGCGTTTGCCGGGGGTGAACCAGGGGTGGGATTTTTGGTTTTTGTACTGGGAGAGCTCACTGATGCGTTTGACGGGACTTGTGCTTCTAGGTGGCCTTTCCCTGCCGGTAAGGCGCCGAAATATAGACGGTATGCCTCCAAATACGATATGTTTGCGGATATGTGCCTTGGGGTGGGGATGGCGTTATTCTTTATTTTGCAAGTTGATTTCGTGGCAGGATGGATTATCTGCGGTGGGTATGCAGCGCTAGCACTAGTGTCTGACTTTTTTATCTATGGAAAAATATTTGGGCATCCGGATGACTATAAAAAATGGTCTATAATGGGACATAATTTCCGACTGGCAAAAGCTATCGTGCTTGCGCGAAGGCGATTATATGTGGCTTTGATTGGATTGATTGCCGGATGGACGCTTTTTGCGTCTTCTTGGGGTGTGATTGTAAAAGTGATTTTTACAATAATCGCTTTAATTATAGCGGGATTTTTGTGGAGATTTTTGACACAAAGAAGGCAGAATATCTCTAGAGATGCGGTGGAAATCGAAAAAAAGCTCTCGCGTGGTAACGCTAAGATACAGACTAAAAAATAAGCGCTTTATTGACTTTTTTAAGTAAGTGTGATATAATTATAACTGGTTGGGGAGTACCTAAAAAATATAAGGAGGGATATCCAATGAAAAAGTTCCTGACCATTCTTACCCTCGCACTCGTTCTCGCGCTGTTCATCACCGGCATGTTGCCCGCGTTTGCGGTCCAGGAATCCGTGTATGAGGAAGGCGACACCTATGTCGTATCCGACGACACGGATTACGTGACTGGTCCCCCGATGCCCGCACCGGAGCCGCCGGAGCCTATCGCACCGCCAATCCCGCCGGAACCCATCGCGCCGCCGGAACCTGTTCCTCCGGAGGAGGATCACACTCCTCCTGGAACGACGCCGCGACCGGAGTGGTATCCCATGCCGGATGCGGTGTGGCGGCCGAAGCCGGAGCCCATCATCATGGGCGCACCGCTTCCGGAGCCGACGCCTCCTACATGGGAGCCTCCTGAGGAAGAGCCCATTATTTGGTGCAACCCTCCGGAGGAAGAAGGGCCCATTATTTGGTGCAACCCTCCGGAGGAAGAAGGGCCCATCGTCATTTCGGTGAACGAGGATGGGACCGCTATCATCGCGGTGAAGAGGGTTTTGCCCTGTCCGCCGGAGCCCATAAAGGACCCCTCTAAGGGGGTTCAGATTGAGCCCAACGATGATATGGGGCCGGGACCAAATGGGAACGTTGGTGGCTTTTCGAGGCCCATCGCCCCGGAGCCGACGCCTCCCCCCTGGGAGCCGGAAGAGGAACCTGACGACGATATCTTCGTCGCCGCGCTTCCCCCGAAGGAAGATGTAGATCGAGGGTGCATAATTTATTGCACACTCGACGTTGATACTATCAGCATCACAGTAGATAGTATCAACGACATCGATCCCAAGCTCTTCGTCTGCGATACAATTTCGTGTCGCGCCGAAGTGGTGGAGCCGAAGGCTCATGGGTATTTCGAGGTCGAAAGGCCTCGTGGAACCAGGCTATTCCTCGCTGTCTTCGACAGCGAAGGGGTGATGTTTCACATCACTGTCTGGACGCCTCCCCTCCCCTAGCACCTTAAAAACATCCCCCGAAGCATTGCTTCGGGGGTGTTTTTATGCTTTAAAAATTAGAATAGTCCAGAAAGCGTAGCATCAATAAAGTTGTTCGGATTAAAGAGGTTGTAAATAGTAATTTTGGCGGCGAGTTCACCGCTCCAAAATGTAAGCGGGGTGAAGGCGGTCTTTTCTAGTGGAGCGGTGGCGACTGTGCCAGAGTGGGCAATTAGGATTTGACCATTATGCAAAGTAATAATTGATACGGGGTAACTCAGAGTAAACTTATGGAGTGTTTCGGCGATTTGAACTAGAGATTGCGACGGCATGAGCATCTTCGGATAATACATAGCACGGAGGAGCTTTTGGAGCTGGGCGACGGAAGCCATCAATACTAGATTTGGGTTTAAAAGTATGCGTTCTGGTTGGTTTTCAGCAATTAAATCAATAGTGTCGCGGGTAATTAACAGAGGTTTAGTGGATTTTTGGCAGGCGCTTGCAATGGCACGGGTAGTGGTGGTGTTTTTGGAAAAATCACCGATGAGAATAGCGTAGTCTGTAACATCGATTGCTTCGTGTAATTCATCGGCACTTGCGAATGAGCCAGAGTCGGTAGAACTGAGAAAAACTAGGCCTGGGACAGGTGGAAGCTTGCCTTTTAGGACATCTGGTAGCACTACGTTGATGTTTTCTAGGGGGTAGGTATTAAGCCACTCGGCGACTTTGACGACAGTCCGAAAGTTTTGACCGTTGCCGCCGACGAGAGCGACGGTGCCTTGCTTACGCTCGGGGATGTTCCACTTCAAATCTTCGGCGGGATTAGTGTCGTATTTTTTGAAGTAGTCCATAGCGCTAAAAGTCCTCTAATTCGATGCTGACCGGGCAGTGGTCTGAGCCTTTGATAGCTTCGTAGATTTCGGCGGATTTGAGATGGGATTTAAGAGATTTGGAGATGAAGAAATAGTCAATGCGCCAACCAACGTTGTTTTCTCTGGCGTGACCCCAGTGACTCCACCAAGTGTAGCGCTGTTCGTCTGGATGTTTAATACGAAATGTGTCGATAAGACCGGCTTCTATTAGGTTTATGATTCCCTGACGTTCTTCATCAGTGAAGCCGGCGCTGTGGCGATTTTGCTTAGGGCGAGCAAGGTCCATTTCGGTATGGGCGGCATTAAAATCACCACAAGTTATTACAGGTTTGGTTTTTTCGAGCTCTTTTAGGTATTGCAAAAATTCTGGGTCCCAGGTCTTTTCGCGAAGCGTAAGACGTGAGAGGTCTGGCTTGGAATTTGGCACATAGACATTGACGAGGTAATAATCGCCTAGGTCTAGAGTCAAGACTCGGCCCTCACGGGAGGCTAATTCATTTTGAATAAATAAATTATTCATTTCAGATACGTTTATTTTCGAAGAGACAAGAATTGCCGTCCCGCTATAACCTGCTCTTTCGGCGGGATTCCAAAAGACTTGATAGCCTGAAAAATCGTAATCGACTTGGGAAGGTTTCGCTTTAATTTCTTGTAGACAGAGGATGTCTGGCTGCTTTGCTGCGATAAAATCCTGGAGAGAGCCTTTTTTTAAGACGGCGCGGAGGCCATTAATATTCCATGAGTAGATTTTCATGCGTATCTTCCCCTTTCGATGTCACGTTTTTTGATGGTTTCACGTTTGTCGTATTTTTTCTTACCTTTACCGACGGCAATGACAAGTTTGATATGGCGAGAGCCACCAAGCAGTTTGGTTGGGACAATGGTGGAGCCGGCAATTTTGGCACGAGAAAGGCTGGCGATTTGTTTTTTGGTGGCGAGGAGTTTGATGTTGCGAGCAGTATCGGCGCCGAGAGTAAGATTGTTCAGCCAAAGCTCGTTGTTTCTAATTGTGACAAAGGAGCCTTTGAGCTGGACATGGTGATCGCGAATGGAGCGAACCTCTGGGCCGCTTAGATTCATACCGCAAATAAGCTCGTCACCGAGGATATAATCGTAACGCGCCCTGGCATTTACGACGGTAGAATCTGATTTTTGCTTCTTTTTCATATCTATATTATATCACTTCACTTTGACGTTGTCTTCGCTGAGCAAATCGTGGAGCTTTTTGAGAAGCTCGTCACTAATTTCAATTTTGAATGGCATGCGGAGAGGACGCTTGGCCTCACCATCTTTTAGAACCAGAATTACATCCTGGAAGCCAGGATTAATGTCGGCGAGGCGACGAATCGCACTCAAAGTTTCGGTGTCGTTGGGGTTCTCGATAAGTAAATAGAGCTTTTCTTTGCGGGGGTCTTTGGGCGGAGCGGCAATAACTGTGGGAGGAGCAATACTTGCGGGGGCCGATTCACGCCAAGCGCCACCACCGCGTTTACGATTGTTGGTGGGTGCCTTTATTGGCGCCGCAAGCTTGGTGCCAGTTGGCTTGTAGGCCTCTAGAACCTCGTCAGAAATTAACTCGACTGCTTCGGCGAGAACTTTCGCTTCTGAAGTAAGATTACCGGCTTTGTCAGTAGCATTGATGCGACCTTGAACTTTAACGACGTTATCAACCTCTAATTTGCCGCCGAATTCGGCAAAAACTGACGGAAAAACAATAAACTCTGTTTCATTAGATTTGTTCTCTAGCTTCACGAAGGCCATCTTATCGCCTTTTTTAGTAAGAATAGTGCGTACGGCAGTGATAATTCCCCCGATTACGACAACTTTGCCATCGTTTTCTGGTTTGATTAGCTCCAGTGGATGAGTTTGTTCCTCAAAGTAGGTGTCGTATTTGTCGAGCGGGTGAGCCGATAGATAGAGGCCCATGAGGTCGCGCTCCCAGAGAAGCTGTTCCTTGTCTGAAAACTGGGTGGGGGCGGGCTTGACTTCGACCTCTGGTATCATGCCAGCTTCGCCCATCATGCCAAAGAGATCGGTTTGGCCGGCGCCAACGTCTTTTTGGCATTTCGCGCCATAGGCTTGGATGGCCTCAAGATTAAAGAGGAGGTCTGAACGAGAGGCGAAGCGATCAAAGACACCGGTTTTAATGGCAGCTTCCCAAGATTTTTTGTTGAATTTGGTAGAATCGACGCGTTTCGCAAAATCACAAATGGATTTAAATGGACCGTTTTTGTCACGTTCTGGAATGACAATATCCTCAACTAGAGATTTCCCCATGTTCTTGATGCCAGAGAGGCCAAAACGGATGGTTTTTTCACCGCCGACGATACCAAAATCACCGTAAGATTCGTTGATATCTGGACCGAGGACTTTTAGACCCATGCGTTTACATTCGGTGATTTCGATGGCGAGGCGGTCGGTCCAGCGCATATCAGCGGTCATGAGGGCAGCCATAAAGGCATCTGGGTAATGAGCCTTGAGATAGGCGGTCCAGTAAGCTACGAGCGCGTAGCACGCGGCGTGAGACTTATTGAAGCAGTAATTAGCAAATTCGAGAAGCTGAGCCCAGAAAGTCTCGGCGATTTCTTCGGTAGCGCCACCAATTTTAACGGCACCTTCGATGAATTGAGGTTTGACTTTTTTCATAAGATCGATTTTTTTCTTACCGACTGCTTTACGAAGAGTATCCGCTTGGCCACCAGTAAAGCCGCACCATTCCTTGGAGATCTGCATGAACTGCTCCTGGTAAATCATGATACCATAGGTGCTTTTTAGAGAGTTCTCAAGGCCAGGATGGAGGTAAGTAACTTTCTCTTCTCCATGTTTGCGACGAATGAACGAGTCAATAAACTGCATTGGGCCTGGACGGTAAAGTGCCACCATAGCAATGATATCTTCAAACGAGGAAGCCTTGAGGTCTCGTAGATAGCGTTTCATACCGGCAGATTCAAGCTGGAACACACCGGTAGTTTCGGCACGTTGCAAGAGGGCGTAGGTTTCTGGGTCGTCTAGAGGTAGAGCTGACAAATCAATATCCGTCTGGTAGACCTTACGAATCATACGCAAGGCATTGTTAATCACAGAGAGGTTAGAAAGACCAAGGAAGTCCATTTTGAGAAGACCCAACTCTTCAACTTGGCCCATTGGGAACTGAGCGGCGATTGGACCTTTGGCGGAGACTTCAAGTGGAAGGAATTTTACGAGATCATCTGGGGCAATAATGACGCCGCAGGCGTGCACGCCGTGGTTTCTGATGGTTCCTTCGAGTCGTGAAGCGAAATCGATAACCTGCTTGGAAGTGGGGTTAGTTTCGTATTCCTGCTTTAAATCCGGAACGTCTTTAATTGCGTCAGATAGCTTAACGTGGTGGCCCTGGACTGGATCCGGCACCATTTTGGCAAGACGGTCTGCCTCGGCATATGGCACTTCGAGGACGCGTGCCACATCGCGTACGGCGTTTTTGGCCATCATTTTACCAAAGGTAGCAATATTTGACACTCTATCGAACCCATACTTTTCGGAACAATACTCAATTACCTCATCACGACGCGTATCCTGAATATCAGTATCGATATCCGGCATACTGATACGGTCTGGATTTAGAAAACGTTCGAAAAGTAGGTCGTATTTAAGAGGGTCGAGCTCGGTAATTCTTAGGGCATAAGCGAGAATTGAACCAGCTGCAGAGCCACGACCAGGTCCATAAACAATACGTTTGGACTTACCCCAGTTAATAAAATCCTGAACGATTAAGAAGTAGCCATTGTACCCCATTTTATCTACCACTGATAATTCATAATCGATACGAGGGAGGACTTTGTGAGCCTCGTCGCGTTCTTTATCAACTTCCTCGAGAATTTTACGACATTCTTCAACTTTTAGCTCAGTGGTTTCGTTAAGTTTTTTGCCACCGTAGCGGTAAACCAAACCTTGGAAAACAAGTTTATCGAGGTAGGTTTTTTCATCTTCCCCATCCGGGACTGGAAATTTTGGAATTAAAATGCGGCCGAGTTGCAAATCAACATTGCAGCGTTCAGCAATTTTCTTGGTATTGAGAATCGCCTCAGGGCAAGTGTCCTGCCAGTGAGCAATAATTTCTTCGGCTGGAATAACATGTAAATCATAGTCCTTTAGAGTCATGCGATTGGTGTCGGAAAGATTAGCTGCGGTACCAATACAAAGTAAAACTTCGTGAGCATCTTGGTCTTCATGGTTGAGATAGTGTGCATCACAGGTCACAACTAGTGGCAACCCTAGTTCTTTGGCGTGGGCCATATGCCAATCGTTGACTTTTTTCTGTTCTTCGGAATGAGTGCTAGAGAGTGGATGGCCGTGATCTTGCATTTCAAGGTAAAAACGGTCTTTGAAGACATTGCGATACCAGTCAATAAGCTCGAGAGCTCGCTTGTCATCGTTGGCGCGGATAGCCTCGCTAATTTCTGAACCCATGCAACCAGATAAACAGATGAGACCCTCGTTGTATTTTTCGAGTTCGTCGTGATCAGTACGTGGTTTGTAGTACTTACCGTGTTCTTCAGCGTTAGTCATAATATGGCAAAGGTTTTCAAAACCTTTGTTGTTCATGGCAATTAGGGTAATGTGAAAACGCTGCTTGTCGTGCGCAGGATCTTTGTCGGTGAGTTTGCGTGCGGCAACATACGATTCGAGTCCGAGTAGCGGTTTAATACCTGCGTCATTACAGCACTTGTATAGTTCCACAAGACCGCTCATGGTACCATGATCGGTTACTGCAACAGCTTCCATGCCGTCTTTTTTTACAAAATCTACCAGTTCGGGTATTTTTGTTAAACCATCCAATAGTGAATAGTGGGTATGGTTATGTAAGTGCACAAAGTCACTAGGTTTGAGTGCCGTGGCCATAAGAAGGACTAGTCCTTCTTAGTTTCAGATTTTTTGGTCTCGGTTTTTTCAGTTTTTTTAGTTTCCGATTTTTTGGTCTCGGTTTTTTCGGCTGGAGCTTTATCGCATTTTTCTTCGTCGCAGCATTCGCAATCGTCATTGCAGTTACATTTTTCACAACCACAGCCACAGTCGCAGTCTTCGTCGTCGCATTTACTAGACATAAATTTCCCCGCTATTGCTCCTGCGATAGCACCAAGTGCTGCACCTAGGAAAAACTTTCCGGCGCCACTTTTTTTCTTTTCTTCTGTCATTTCTTCTCCTCCTTTTTAGTGTCTTTCATTTTTTCTTTAACCTTTGGGTTAACATATTTATCCACTATCATGCCCATAGTGCTACCAATGGCGGTCATCCCCTTCATATTCTCTACCACATCATTAGCATTATCGGCAATATCCTGGCCCTTGACAGCAACACGCTTAGCCTCTTCAGCTACGGCTATTAGTCGGACCATCAAAATGATACCAACTACCAAAAATATAAATAGTGTAATACTAAGTATTGCTACTAGAATCCATTCTGCTACGTTCATTGTTCCTCCTTTTTAAAATTTAATATAAATTGTTTGACTTCGTCAGCATAATCGGAGTTTTCTAGAACATACTCTAGATGTGTGAAGAAATAATTTTTTGGATCGCCAGTGGTGAGCCATTTGCCACCACCCCGCTTCGCAACAGCTACGTCACTGATTTTGGCCAGTTCGGTAATAGCGTCAGAAGTCCAAAGCTCACCGTCTAGGCCAGTGAAATCCTGAGATAAGAATTCAAAGACGGCTGGAGTCAACAAATAACGTCCGTAGGCAGCCATGTTGCTTGGGCTAAGTTCTGGGGACTTGGGCTTCTCCACAATATGTGAAAGTGTACCGTTATCTTTTAGAGCAATCATGCCATACTTATTCCAGACTTCTTTTGGCATCTCTTGTGATGAAATAACTGCTTTTACTGTAGGGTTTTCTTCGTAAGCTTTAGCAAGAGCGACTAAATCGTTGGCGCCGAGAATGATGTCGTCGCTATATAACACAAAGAAGGCGTCTTCGTTCTCAACATATTGTTTGGCGCTAGCGATTGGTGAGCCGTTGCCATAAGGTAAGGATGGATCTTGCTCGATGACGGTTATTTTGGGAAAACTGAGGATTTCTTCGACGGGAGCAAAACGCTCGGATTTTCCCTGTTTTTCTAGCAAGGCTTTGACATTGTCGGATTTGTTATGAAAATAATCTTCATAGATCTCGCGTGATTTGGTATTTGGGGTCGCGACAATGATGATTTCTTCGACTCCTGCCTCGACACATTCTTCGACACAGAGTTGCATGACTGGCTTGGCGCCGATCGGAATCATTGCTTTTGGTATAGTTTTAGTGATAGGCAAATACCGGCTGGCGAAGCCTGCGTCGGTGATGATTGCTTTTTTTACTTTGGCCATAATGTCTCCATTAGTTTTTTTAATTATAGCACATTTTGAGGGTTTAGCGGGCGTTTAGTCAAGGTTGACCAGATAGTTGATTTTGGCAGAAGCGCGAGCTTCATCGTCTTTTATGGGAAGAGTTTCGCGCGAGGAATAATCTTTAAAGATACTTAGAGCATCTTTAATAGGCCCATCGTAAATCGGTTCAAGGTCATAAACACTCCAAAGAATAATGCGAATATCTCCGTGATGTGTTGCATAATAATTGATAGCTTCAGTAGTGGCACGCACAAATTCTTGTTCGGTCTCTTTGGTGTGACGCCAGGTTCGTTTGCCCAAGAAATGCTCTGTAACCGTGGGCGAAGTCGCAATCATTAAGAATAATGATTTGTAGTTGTATTTTTTTAGCATAGAAACAAGAATTTCTTCCATAGATGGATCTAATAAGGTGACATCTAAAATAATGTCGTAGCCAGCTTTGATCAACTCTGTTAATATAATAAACATCATGATGGTACTAAATTCATCAGTCATTTTACGAAGATCTGCTTCACCATAGAAATCCTTGATCTCTTGACAATGCGGATGATATTCTACAAAGCGACGAGCAGCAACTAATATTGGATTAGTTTTATGCCTTTCGCAATATTTGGTCGCTGCGGGAAGAATTTGGGTTGTTTTGCCAGAGCCGGATAACCCTGCGATACGAATGAAATAATGGTTTTTGGTAGCCGAGGCCGTAAAGTCTTTTAGAGCTTGTTGTGCCACTCTTGGATATTCTTCTATTTTTACCTGCCACTCTGGTTTTACTTGGCTAGGCCAGTGAGCTTTCATGTAAGCGATAACTTTTTCTAATTCCGAATTACTTTGAGGCATTTCTTGGGGTCCTTTCTGATTTCGATTGTTTTAACATCTGTAAAAGTACGGTATTCGCCTTCGCACTGAAGCGCAATAGTGGCCGGTTTGTCAAATATGAGAGTATCGCCGGTCGTGTCTCGCCCCGGCGTGCGCTTCAATATACTCCGCGCCATTAGAATAAACAGCCTTGGAAAGCTGATAGTCTTCTCTGTTTCGCTACGAAAAACATCTGGTTTTAGATAGTCATTGCCCCCTTTCATGACGCGGGACATCGATTTGCCATTGACGGCGGCATAATCGGAAGTTTTATGAGGCTGGGGCTTGCCGTTAATCTTGAAATCAGGAATAAAGATTTTTTTGTGGCGGTTTTTAAAATACCATTTGGCGAGTTGAAGATATGAGCGCCAGGAGCTCTTTCGACCTTTTTGCATTTGTTTGCGAATTTTAGGGTCGTCAAAAATTGCAACAGCTTCGGCGGTCATACCGATAGTTACGTAACATGCGGCGTAGCGCCAATGTGTGCCATCGATGATGATGTCGAGAGGATAAAAATTACTATGGCGGGTCCTGGTCGGAACGGTCTCGCCTTGGGCTGCGTCCGCTCGGCCCGTCGCCACGGGCGAGCGGCGCTCATCCTCGCCTTGCCAGGCTCCGGAGGCCCTTCGGCGAGACATTCCGGCCACCCGCCATAGTAATTTATCGGCGGTTAGCATACCGAGGGTACGGGCGAGGTCGTTGAAGTTGCCGTATGGCAAAACGGCGAGGGTGACGTCTTTACCGGATTTTAAGATGGCGTTAACAGTGATGGAAGCAGTAGCATCACCGCCGGCCGCGATGGCGATATCACCATTTTCTAGACATTTAGAAAGCATGGAGACATTTTTATCAAAATCATTGGATTGACTGACGTCATATTTGCCAATCGTGCAAGATTGCAGGTTTGGGAGTTTGGCAAGGAACTCATCTTTGACACGCACGTAATTCGATGAACGCTTGTTGTAAACAACAAAGATGCGTTGCATGATTAACTACCGAAGCCTTTAAAACCAGGTAGTAGCCACAATAGAAGACTATAGATCAAGACATAGGCTGCTACCCCAATGACAATTTCAATGAGACGGCGTTTTGCCTTTCTGGTTTTTTCTTCATTTGGACCAGCAGTAAGGTACTGGGTGCCAGTAATAGCAATGCCGACCGCCGCAAGGATGCCAATGACAACAGTAAAAATATTGACGACTATGTTTAGTATTTCAATTACACCAGACCCCTTACCATCATCGCAGACGTCGATAATGGCGCCGTGATAACAATGATCGTCGGCTGATTCTCCGTCGGCGAAGACTGATGCACGGAAGACTAGTGGGGTAAGCATCATGAATACGCTTAACAGGCTAATGAAGATGTTTTTTGTTGTTTTTCTCATTCTCCTCCTTATCTTAGATATTCGTGTAATTTTTTGGTTTCTTTATTCTTGCGAAGCTTGGAAAGGGCTTTGGCCTCAATCTGACGAATGCGCTCACGAGTAACATCAAACTCATTGCCAACTTCTTCTAGAGTATGTGGACGACCGCCACCAATACCAAAGCGGAGACGAATAATTTTTTGTTCGCGGTCGCTGAGGGTAGCAATGATTTCAGAGAGTTGTTCCTTTAGAATCTGATTGGCGGCAGAATCTTCGGGACTATCGCGTTCTTCATCTTCAACAAAATCGCCAAGAACGGAGTCCTCATCGTCGCCTTCTTTGCCAACAGAGGCATCAAGCGAGGCGATGTCTTGCTTAATACGCATAACGTAATCAATTTTATCAACATCCATGTTGAGCTCTTCGGCGATTTCCTCGTTGGTTGGTTCCCGGTTTAGTTCTGTAGTGAGTTTGCGAGTGGTGCGAAGAACTTTATTGATAGTCTCAACCATGTGTACCGGAATACGAATAGTGCGAGCCTGATCAGCAATAGCACGAGTGATAGCTTGACGGACCCACCAGGTAGCGTAAGTCGAAAACTTAAAGCCTTTGGCTGGATCAAATTTTTCGACAGCACGAAGAAGACCGGTGTTTCCCTCTTGGATAAGATCGAGAAAATCCAACCCGCGGCCACCATAGCGTTTAGCAATTGAAACCACGAGACGCATATTTGATTCCACCATTTTATCTTTGGCTTTTTTGTCGCCTTTAACAATACGCTGGGCAAGATCGGCTTCTTCTTCTGGGGTGAGAAGGGGGATTTTGCCAATTTCACGAAGATACAGACGAACAGAGTCGTCGGCAAAAGCGTCAACATTTTCAGCTGTTATGGCGAGATCTTCATCGCTTAATTCCTCTTCGTTTTCAAGCTCATCGGAGCCTGGCTCGTCAAAATCAAAACTTAAATCTTTTAGGTTCAAAATATCATCTTTGTTTGGATTCATTATCGTTAATTATAAGCCCATTTCAGGTTTTTTGCAAGTCAGTTATTTCGCGAATTATTGAATCATATTCTTCGGAATTCTCATCGAGTTCTGCAAGCTTCAAGTTTAATTCCTTGATTTTTTGTTGCTTAATTGCTTTATTGTAGCGAGACAACAACTCGGTGGCTTCTTTTTGGTAATCAGGATCTTTAATATTTTCGTGATCACGATTAAAAACTAACTCCAATTCGTCCAATTCAGCGCTGTTGTTTGGCAAGTCTAAAGGAATTATGGGGTCTTTCAAGTCGGCGAAGGCCTTGATAGCAAGGAGACTAAGTTCCATTTTTTTGATGTGATCTGGCACTGCGGTAGTTTTGGGCTTCTTGAGGTATTTATGACGGGCAGATTGTTCTAGTTTTTTGCTCAAACGATTACCTTTTTCGTGTAGAACAGAGGTGTCAACTTCGAGCTTTTTTGCAACTTTTGCTTCGTAGGCCGCACGTTCGACTTCATCTTTGACATAGCTAAGAAGCTTCAGGGCAACATCGGAGTATTGTTTTTTGTCTGGCGCTTCGCGAAGATCTAGATGCTCTTCATATTTAGCAAGAAGCCAGTCGACGGCAGGAATTTTGTTTTTAACTGCTTCCTGCCAGAGTGATGGATCTTTTTGGATTAGTTCGTCTGGATCCTTGGCGCCGTGGTAATCTGATATAACGGTAAGATTGATGCCAAGATCACCGGCAAGCATAATGGCTCGCTCGGTAGCTTTAACACCAGCTGCGTCACCATCGTAGGCAAGACGAATGTCTGATGTAAGATTAGAGAGAGCCTTGAGATGCTGTTCGGTCATAGCGGTGCCAGAGGTAGCTACTGCTTCTTTGACGCCAGCTTGATGCGACGAAATGACATCCATGTTACCTTCGACAATTACGACATAACCGTTGCGACGAATAGATTCTTTGGCCTGATATAAGCCAAAGATGTAGCGAGATTTGTTAAATAGAATAGTCTCTGGGGTATTTAAGTATTTGGGTTCACTTTTGTCGAGGACACGAGCGGTAAAACCGATGACGTTGCCTGTAGTATCGATAAACGGAACCATCATACGGTTTTTGAAGAGATCATTTTTAAAACGATTAAGAAGACCTGCATCGTCTAACTCCCTTTCGGTAAAACCACGTTTTTCTAGGACTTGTTTCAAGGCTTTGCCGGAGGCTGGACTGTAACCAATTTGAAATTCACCTACGGTACCACGATTGAGATTGCGTTTGTAAAAGACATACTCACATACAGAGCGATCGCGAACTAGACATGCTTGGTAATATTTGGTAGCGAGTTTTAGTGCTTCTTTGGCACGAAGTTTGCGATTAGTGAGTTTTTTATCGCCACCAGAGTATTTGGTAAGATCAACGCCGGCCTGGGCGGCAAGCTTTTCCATAGCTTCTTTAAAACCGATTCCCTCGACTTCCATTACGAAAGTAAAAATGTCACCACCTTTATTGGCGGAAAAATCGTGCCAGATACCTTTTTCTGGAGAAACCATAAAAGAGGGAGTTTTGTCGACGCCCCAAGGAGAATGGCCTTTTAAGGTCCTACCACTACGTTTTAGTTCTACGTATTGGCCAACGACATCCTCCACCGCGAGTCGTGATTTAATCTCCTCCTTCGCGCTATCCATAGTATGATTATAGCATAGAATGGGTGGAGATTTTGGTTTGATTGTTTTTATGGTATAATCAAGTTATGGATGATCAAGCTTATTTAAATAGTATTTCTAGTCAGGTAAGACCGCAAAAGGCAGGTTCAAAGGGACTACTCGGTTCACCTTTAATTAAGATAGTAATTGGCGGAATAGTTGCTATGATTCTGGTAGTGATTCTTAGCTCAGTGTTTAGCGGCGGTGGTGGTGACAGTTTAAAAGAAAAAAGCGTGGCGCTAAAACTTCATATTGACAATACCCTAACGGCAATTAAAGGATATCAGCCAAGCGTAAAATCATCAATACTACGTTCTAGCTCGGCTAGTTTAGCCTCAATTCTTTCAAATACCACTCGAGACTTAACAAATTATCTTGTCGCAAAGTATAAATACAAAGATGGCTCAAAGGAAAATGCTAAGTTAAAGGAACGAGCTCAGCTACATCAGGATGGTTTAATATCAAATCTTTTTGATGCCAGCATAAGTGGTAGACTAGATCGAATGTATGCACTTGAGATCGCATATGAAATTGAACTAATCATGGCGGAAGAGGCTACGATTTATGATAAAACCAAGGACGAAGCGATGAAATCAATACTTGAGTCGTCTTATAATAGCTTGAGCAATCTATATCCTAATTTTGATGACTTTTCGGAGTCAAAATGATATAATTAAATAAAGGAGTTTATTATGGCAGCAAAAGCAATAGAAAAAGTAAAAGAGGCACGAGAAAAGAGTTCTGGTTTTCGTAGAGAGTTTATTGAATTTATTAACCGTGGTTCGGTGGTGGACCTAGCGGTGGGCGTTGCGGTAGGTGGAGCGTTTACGGCGATTGTTAATTCTTTGGTGAATGATATTGTCATGCCAATCGTAGGACTGATTGCTGGCGGTGTAGATTTTACGAGTCTTTCCCTCAGGATTCCAAATTTCTTTGGTACTGGCGACGAAGCGGTGATTGCCTATGGTAATTTTATCCAAAACGTGATCCAATTTCTAATTATTGCCTGGGTTATCTTTATGATAATCAAAGGAATGAATCGACTCAATCGCGTAAAAGATCGTCGGGCAGCCAAGAAAGAAGCTGAAAAAGCTGACGATAAGAAATCAGACGACAATAAAAAATCTACTAAGAAATAGTACTTGGCTTTATATCTAGAAGGCGTGCCTCAATCGAACGTACGCCGTTCCAGTAATTCTCGATGGGCTTAATGGTGAAGTCGTAGTTTTCGTCGTTGTAAAGATTAAACCATTTTTCAGGAGCAGAAAAAGCAATACATTTGATATTTTTGCCGTCTTTTGATTTAAGGTTAAGGCAGAGGTGTCGACCGTTTGTTCCCATATGCTTGACCTGAAGAATATTAGCGTTTTGCAGGCACAGAATCGGTTCTTCATTCCCTGCACCATATGGCTCCAAGAGTCTGAGATCATCTAGGAAGTCTAGAGTAAAATCTTTGGCTACTTCGGTATAAAGGTCGGCAGTCGTGACAAAGTATTTATCTTGATCCTTAAGATGGAGACTTTCGTAGTAATCGTTAATTTGTTTTTTAAACGATGTTAGCTCTTTTTTATAAAGCTTAACTCCGGCGGCTCCAGCGTGACCGCCACCACCGATAATGGAGTCTTTAGCATGATTTAAGGCTTCGGCAAGATTGAAATCGCCAAAGCTCCGTCCAGAGCCCTTAAGAATGTCGCCTTCTAGTTCAGTTAACACAAAGGCCGGCCGATGATAATCCTCGACTAGATGCCCAGCAACAATACCGAGGATACCCTCGTGCCAGGAGCCGGTCTCGATGATGACGGGTAAGGTATTAGGGGCGTCTTTGTAGCGAGTAGCTATCTCATTAGTAGCGGCGCGTTGCTCGGTACGACGGGACTCATTGAGGTTTTCTAGTTTAGCAGTAAGAGTAGCGGCTTCTGTGGGTGATTTTGTACGGAGGAGATTAAGAGAGAGTTCAGCTGTATCGAGGCGGCCAGCAGCGTTTAGCCTTGGGCCAAGCTGAAAGCCGATAGATTCAGAAGTAATATGATCTGGCTGAACGCCAGCAACACGCATAAGCTCTCTTAGACCTCGACGACGGGTTTTAGAGAGGACTTTAATGCCATAGTAGCCTAATATGCGGTTTTCACCAGTTAAGAGCATGTTGTCGCAGATGGTGCCGATTAAAACGAGGTCTAAGAGCCACTTCTCTTGGCCAGCTTGAATCAAATTGGCATTTCTTAACGCTTCAGCGAGTTTAAAAGCGACGCCAACACCGGCGAGGTTTTTAAGAGCATCTGGAATATCTTGATCTTTACGCTTAGGATTAATTATGGCGA
This sequence comes from uncultured Candidatus Saccharibacteria bacterium, assembly GCA_946414345.1. Classification (GTDB taxonomy): domain Bacteria; phylum Patescibacteriota; class Saccharimonadia; order Saccharimonadales; family Saccharimonadaceae; genus Nanosyncoccus. Next base: position 27,812 of record CAMKOB010000005.1, read on the forward strand.
GGGCCTCTGGTAATGTTTCGGGGCACTCGTGGTGGTCAGTGACAATAGTGTCAATTTTTAGGACATTTAATTCATTGATGATGTCGTGGTTACTAGAGCCGCAGTCTACGGTGACGACAAGAGTAGTATTGGTGCCTTTAGCTTTAGGGATGATTTTGGGGCTCATACCATAGCCGTCAGCAAAACGATCTGGGAGCATGATAGTGATATTCTCAGGGTTAACTCCGGCAAGGGTGAGCGCTTCCTCCATGAGCGTGCTGGCCGTCACACCATCTACGTCGTAGTCGCCATAGATGAGGATGTGTTCATTTTTTTTAATAGCTTTTTTGATGCGTGCGACAACTTTTTCCATGTCTGGAATAAGATAAGGATCGGTGAGATTTTTGTATTCTGGATGCAAAAAGTCATCGGTAATATGACGGGATTCTAGTAATTGAATAAATAATTTGTTCAATGTTTTGGCCCTTTGTTAGTTGATAGTTTTGTTTGGTCTACTGCTCTTTTGGCTTTTAATTACAATGCTTTGGAGCTCCTTCAAAATTGGGAAGCTCTTGTTGGTTTGATAAATCTTAATGCGGCCACGCTTTGTAACGGTGAGAAAGTCGCCATCTACTAGATGGTTTAATTCACGCTGGATATTACCAGGATCTTCTTTGATTAGCTTAGCTAAACCCCTAACATGAGTTTTAAAATCAGGGTATTTAGCAAAAACTACGATAATTTTACGGCGCACCCGGGATGTAACAAATATATCTAACATTTTACCTCGCTTTTCCTTGTTTGATTATAGCATGTTTTGTGGGATTTTGGGTAAAAATTACAACGACATTACATCCTCTTGTTAGGTTTGACATCACGCCTACTACTTGACAATTTACTACAATTAAGTTATAATAAGGAGCGGTATACAATTCAGCTCTTCTCTGAATGTGGTGGGGAGCTTCTATATAGAGCAGTAAAGCAAATAAGTATAGGTACTTTTTGGAAGGGGTAAGAAAAATGCTAGTAAAGGTCACTATTTCAATAGAGTTTAAGATGCCGATGAGCGTTTTCGGCCGGAAAGATGATAGTCTTTACGACTGGGAAAACCGGTTCGCTGCGCTCAGGGAGGGGGCAACTGATGTGACTGCCAAAAGGCAGTACGACACTGCAAGGGCGGCGTTGAAGTACGCCTACACGTGTGGGGCCAGTCTTGTCAGGAGGCAGGCATCAAACGATGCCATTGTCTTCGACCTGGCTTTTGACAAAGAACAGGCTATCCACTTCCTGGAGCACATGGATGCCTGCGTAGAAGGCGCAATCATGGTCTAGCAATTACCTTCCCTCTCGGGCCCAGCTTGTCTAAAAGGCGAGCTGGGCCCATTTTATTATTCTAGGTGATATAATGATGATATGTATTACGAGGTGTTACCAGCGAGGAATGGAGCTTTGGGGGTGCTGACTTATGCTTTTGATAAGATGTTGGAACCTGGGATGTTGGTAGAGATACCGATTGGGAAATTCAGGGCGGCTGGGGTGGTTATTAAAAAAGTTGCTCAGCCAGAATTTAAGTGCCGAGAAATTGTGCGAATTTTGTATTCAAGGCCATTGCCGGCGCACCTTGTGGCAACGGCGCGGTGGATTGCAGAATATTATCAAGTGCCAGTGACAGCAGCACTGAATATGATTTTACCGATAGGAATACTCAAGAAACGGCGGGGGGGCACCAATCAAATATGGCGGGGGTCCTGCCAGTCGCGAGCTATTGAGCTTAACCCCCACCAAAAAATGGCCCTGGGAGGCCTTTTAGAGGCTCCAGGAGCCACGAAACTGCTGTTTGGCGTTACTGGTAGTGGTAAAACAAACATATACCTCAAAATGGCTGAAAAGGCCCTTTTAGAGCAAAAGTCTGTTATCCTTTTAGTACCGGAAATTGCCCTGACTGGACAATTGGTACAGGTATTCGGAGAGGTATTTGGAGACAAAATTACCCTTATCCATTCCGGCCAAACAGAGGCGGAGCGACATTTGATTTTTGAGAAACTACTCAACTCAGATGAACCCCAGGTGGTAGTGGGGCCGCGTTCTGCCCTGTTTGCACCGCTATCAAATCTTGGTTTAATAATAATTGATGAGGAGCACGAATCGACTTATTATCAGGAGAATACGCCAAAATACTCAGCTATTAGAGTGGCAAGCTTTATGGCTAAAGAGGTACATGGCAATTGCATTTTGGGATCGGCGACACCGAATATTTCTGATTATTATATCGCCAAAAAACAGGGGTCTTTGATTTGTCTTAAAGAGAAAGCAAAATCTGAGGCGATTAAGCCGAAGATTCAGATAATCGATTTTAAGGATCGGGCAAACTTTAGCAAAAACCGGTATTTTTCGGGGGCTTTGCTTTCTCTTATCGAGACAAACTTGGAACGGGGGCGACAAACTTTGATTTTTCATAACCGAAGAGGGTCGTCCCCTCTTACAATCTGCGAAAAATGTGGAAACGAGCTGCTCTGTCCAACTTGTTTTCTACCTCTTACATTACATGCGGATAGCTATACTCTACAGTGTCATACGTGCGGATACTACTGTAAAGTGCCAACGGGATGCCCAGAGTGTGGTTTTCCAGATTTGATTCATAAGGGGTTTGGGACTAAGCTACTCGAGAGTGAACTTGTGCGGTTATTCCCCAAGGCGCGGGTGCGGCGATTTGATGCCGACAACAAAAAAGGTGAAGGGATGGATGCATTGTATTCCGAGGTAAGAGATGGCAGAGTGGATATCTTGGTAGGAACACAGACGTTGGCAAAAGGGTTGGATTTACCGAAACTCGCCACAGTAGGGGTAGTGGCGGCGGATGCAGGGCTATCTTTACCTGATTTTGCGGCAGAAGAGAGAGTCTTTCAGCTCTTGACGCAGGTGATTGGGCGAGTGGGGCGCGGACATTTAACAGAGGCGAGTGTAGTGATTCAGACTTATCGGCCGGAACATCCAGTTTTGAAGTATGCAGTTGATGAGGATTATGAAGGGTTTGCGGAATATCTATTAAAACAGAGGCGAAGGAGTGGTTTTCCGCCGTATAAGTATGTCATGCGCCTGGATTTAACTTTAAAAACTGAGAAAACTGTGCTAAGAAAAATACAAGAGACAGTACAGAGGTTAGCATTGGATAAACGCTTGATTATTTCCCCGCCGATGCCAGCGTTTCACGAACGGACTTTACGGGGGTATACTTGGGAGATTGTCGTACGAAGTGCGTCAAGAAAAGCTTTAATTGAGGCTTGCAAAGGTCTGGACCAAGGATTCCGGGTATCTCTTGAGCCACCAAGCCTTTTATGATATAATGGGCTTATGAAAATAATTACGACGCCAGATCCGCGTCTCAGGGAGAAAAGCGAAAAAGTTCGAGAAATTGATGATAAAGTTCTCGGGATTATTGCTGATATGCGAAAATTATCCTTAGATTGGGAGGAAAAGCATCCCTATGAACTGTCAGCGGCAATGGCGGCACCACAGATAGGAGCTCTCAAGCGTATCATTATCATCCGTGATGATATGGAAGACAAGAAGAAAGCAACATTTACGGCTTTGATTAATCCAGAGGTGATAAGAGCGGACGGCAAGATCATAAGAGATTTTGAGGGGTGTTTATCGGTACCGTCTATCTATGGGAAAGTGCCACGCGCTTCGAAGGTAAAAGTTAAGGCTAAGTTGGAAGACGGTACAGAGGTACGAATTAAGGCGACTGGGGAGCTCGCGAGAACTCTGCTCCACGAGATTGACCACCTAGATGGGGTGCTTTTCATTGACCATATCCGCGATGAGGAAGATGCATTTTACAGGATGGATGATAAGGGCGATTTGCAACCGGTAGATTACGATAAAGAGATAAAAAACAATAAGAAACTCTGGGGCGACTCAGATTAGTGGGACTAATGATGGAGAAAGTGATATTTTTTGGGAATGGAATGCTTGCCGGTGCGGCGTTAGAGGTGTTGTCGCGCGAATGCGAAGTGATTTTTCACGCTAGAACGAAGGAAGATTTAGAGGAAGTTAAGCGTTTGAAACGCGAAATTCCAGAGGCACATGGCGTGTTGGCCTCTTTTGGCGTGATGATTCGAGAGGATGTGTTGGAATTATTTGAGCCGAAAGGAATCTTGAACGTTCATCCTTCTCTATTACCGTTATACAGAGGTGCATCCCCGATTGAGAGCGCGATTCTCGCGGGAGATTCAGATTTCTCAGTATCAGTGATGAAATTAGTAAAAGCGATGGATGCGGGGCCGATTTATTATCAAACAACCCTATCCCAATTACCGCTAGATAAGGCCGAGATTTACAAGACTTTAGCCACAACTGGGGCGGAGTGGATTGTTGAAAATCTGAGTGAACTGCCCACACCGGTGGCACAAGATGATACAAAAGCAACTTTTACTGCTAAGCTAACCAAAGATATGGGGGTGTTAACACCAGAGACTGATTCGGCAGAAGTTTTACTGCGTAAAATCGTAGCTTTTCAGGGGTTCCCAAAACCAAAATATACATTCTTTGGCCATTCTTGCATTATTCTAGAGGCCCATACACTAGAAGAGGGTGGTACGGCTGGTCTCATGATTCCCTGCGCGGACGGGCGAGCGATAGCAATCGACAGGCTGCAACCAGAGGGGCGAAAACCAATGGATGCAAAATCCTTCTTAAACGGATACGCTAAATAGTTTTTATTCTTGAACTAATTTGGAGCGGTTAGTGCGAATTTCTTGCTTCATCTCTTCGATAGTGCGGGTAACGATCTCGCGGTAGTCTGGACGATTCTTCTCAAGCCATTCAGCGGCAGCAGCTGGGTCGGTAATCTGGTCAAACTCATTTAGCTGAACTTCGGTAAGGCCCTTGGCGATGCGTGCACCAATGCGAACCTCTAATTCTTCTTGGACATAGTCAAGAAAAGCTTGTTTTTGGTCCTCTGGCATTGCTTGGAGGCCCATTTCTTGTAGAAATTGATCGTCGAATTGCATTTTATTTACTCCTTATGCTTTATTGTAGCATAAAAAGTTTTTATTACAAAGTGCGTTTTTTAACTTCGCGGGTGAAGAATTTGAGGCGGTCGCCAATTTGGAGGTCGGTTTTGTGTTCGGTTTTCAGGGCCAAGCCGCCGGTTTCACCAGCAACAAGCTCTTTAACGTCAATTTTCTCTTTTTGAGTACTAGACACTTCAGCTTCGCCGATTTCTTCTTTATTCCTCATAATTTTAACAAGGTAGTTCGGCTTAACATCACCCTTCAAAACCTCACCGCCGGCGATAATTTGAGTTTTTTCAGTACGGAAAACGCCGAGGACTTTCATTTCGCCCTTATCTTCCTCGATGACTTCAGCGTCTAGAAGATTTTCCATTTCGTGTTTGGCGTCGTCGAGAAGTTCGTAGATTACCTTATAAGTACGAATCTGAACGCCGTCGCGGGCAGCCATTTTGCTGATATTAATTGGGACACTAACATTAAAACCATAGATGACGGTATTCTCGCCAGCAGCCATATAAACGTCGTTTTCATTGATATCACCAACACCGGTAGAAACAATATTGAGAGTAATTTCACCGTGGGTGTCAATCATTTTGAGAGAATCGACGACTGACGTAACCGAACCAAGTACATCGCCCTTAACGATAACGTTGAAAACTTTAGAATTATCGGCGGTGTTCATCATACGGAGAAGGTCGGTGCTTGTAACGTTGGCCGAGGCGGATTCGTCGGCGGCGGCCTGAGCATTGAGAAGTGCCATTTTGCGGGCAGTTTTTTCATCGTTCACCTCTATGAAGCGGTCACCAAAATCTGGAAGCTCTTTAAAACCTGTAACTGTGACCGGGGTAGATGGGGTAGCTTTCCCTTTTGGCTTACCACGCCAATCGAGCATAGTACGAACCTTGCCATAAGTTTTGCCAGCCACAATAAAATCGCCTGTTTTGAGTTCTCCGCCGGTAACCAGTAGATTTACTACTGACCCCTTGCCGGTTTCCATATGTGACTCAATTACGAGACCTTCGGCCGGAATATCAATATCGGCTTTCAATTCTTCGATATCTGAAGTGAGTAAAATCATATCTACAAGCTCGTCGAGGTTTTGATTTTGTTTAGCAGAAATTGGAACCATCGTAATATCGCCACCCCATTCTTCTGGCTGAAGTCCGTGATTAGAGAGATCCGCTTTGGTACGATCGACGTCGGCGCCTTCGCGATCAATTTTGTTGATGGCAACAATGATTTTGGCATTTGCAGATTTGGCGAAGTTAATAGCTTCGACGGTTTGAGGCTTAACACCGTCGTCGGCCGCAACTACAATTACAACAATGTCCGTAAGCTGAGCACCGTGCTGGCGGATAGCAGCAAAAGCTTCGTGTCCCGGGGTGTCGAGAAAAGTTATGGTGCGGCCATCGCGCTCTAGCTGATAAGCGGAGATGTGCTGAGTAATACCACCGGCTTCTTTTTCAACGGTTTTTTTATTGAGAAGAGTATCGAGGAGGGTGGTCTTGCCGTGGTCAACGTGACCCATAACAGCGACAACTGGCGGGCGAGAGACTGCTTTATCAGAGAGCTCGCGGCGATGAATATCGCTGGTTTTGGTAGCCGTATTCTTCTTTTCGAGTTTAACATTTTTAAAACCTAATTCGTCAATGATGATCTGTGCAGTTTCAAAATCTAGACGCTGGTTAATCGTGGCAACGATACCGTTTTTAAAGAGAGTGCCAATAAGCTCAGTCACAGAAAGGCCGAGGGCTCCCGCCAACTCGTCAACAGTGATAGAACCAGCAATTTGGATGGTTTTCTCTTCTTGATTGTGTTCCATCTTGCTCCTTTCTGTAACAAAAAATGTGTAAAATTAAAATAACTAGTTATTATTTTACCACATTTTGAAAAAATATGCTATAATAGGGTTATTCCCCTGTAGCTCAATGGTGGAGCAAGAAGCTGTTAACTTCGAGGTTGCCAGTTCGAGTCTGGCCGGGGGAGCCATTTTTTTAGAAAAAAAACATCAAAAATACAGACATCGGTGCTTCGCGGGCGAGTCTGGCCGGGGGAGCCATTTTTTTATTCAGTTATATCTTTAATATCGTACAATTCAAAGCGGTATTTTTGGCCGAATTTAGCCTGTTTTTCTGGTTCAATTTCCTCTAAAAACATGTCATACGGGCGACACCAGAGTTTGTGATCGCCATAGAGGGCGCGATAGACAACAAGCTTTTCGAGGGTTTCAGAATGGTAACCAATATCTTCGACAATATAGAGGTTGCCTTTATAATGTTTATAGATGCCGTGTATTTTTATTGTTCTTGAAGTATTTTTTCCTGATGTTCCCATAATTATATTTTAGCATATATACAGTTAATAGGGTGACATAGCTAGTTCAGAATTTGGTTCGAGAAAATGCAGTAGAACAGGGATGGTTGTTGGGCTTTAACCATATCCATAATATTGACTTTTTCCGTAAAGTGTGTTATAATTAAGTTATGCACTTTAACAATATCTCCTCATAATCCATAGTACTAATACAATACCTAAAGTGGTAGGTATTATGTGATTATGTGGTGTTTACATAGAGTTCCCTGGGGAGGGCATATTATGATTCGGGGAGGAATCAAAAAATGAAGAAGTTCATCATCATCATAGCCATTGTAGTCATCTTGGTCAGCGTGACCGGATGCAACGTGGTACGGGCCCAGTTCCAGACGAACCCGAATGGGCAGAGCCTGGCGACTGCCGCCCCTGCGGCCATTGTGCCGGCCAGCAATTCGACGTCCGAGAGCGACGCAAGCACTCCTCCGGCCGTTGTGCCGGTTAGCGACCCGATTCCCACCATGGTGGACGAAGTATCTGCTGAGGAGGCGTGGGGCGACCTTGTCTCCTATGCGGAACAGTACCTCTCCGGCAAGTGGGATGGTGGAGAAATCTACCGTTCGGACTACCGGGAGGGCAGGTACGCCTATGCAAAAATCGATGAAGATGGTTGGCTCCGAGTTGGCAACAATTTCCCCGTGATTCCGGGGGCCACTATCCCGTCGTCTTCCCTCGAAGCACTGGAAGCTTTTGACGGCTGGGTTCAGCCCAACCCCTATAGCTACGAATACGCTTGGGCGGAGGATTACTCCGTCGAGTATACGTTGGGAAGCTGTGGCGAAATTAATGCCACGGGAATTGCCCCCTGGAACAGGGATTACTTCAAGTGGCAGGTCACCGTAGTGGATGCAGAAGTTTACCGTGGTGATCGGTTCGATTATGCTCTCCTCCGGGAGATGCTAATCAACGGAAGCTGGGACGGCAGCAGAATTTGGTGCCCCGACTCCGGGGAAATTATTGAGCCCTACATGTTGGAGTGGGGGGTACCGTGCGGGATCGATAACACGCTCCGGCGGTTCCTGGCACTTGATGAGCCTCTGGAGCAAGACATGGGATACTGCGACCCCGATACGATGCTGACGGCGGCCATCACCAAGGATGGCATCGGGCTTTACGCGCTCGATGGCAGCCTCGTCGGCTTGATCGGCACGAACTGCGATGAACGCGAGGCGTTCGTCATGAAAGTGAGCGCTGGCCCATGTTTCGTATATGACGGCCGCGAAAATATCTACATCGCGGATTTCGAGAGCCAGACGTTACAGCCTGCCTACCAGGACATCGAGCTTTGGTACGGCCAGGAAGGCCTCGCGGGGGTTCGTGGAATTGACCAGTTGGGAATGGAATACTTTGTCCTCATCTGGGGAGACAGAGATTACTCTGTCAACGGACTCTTCGAGTAAACACACGAGATAGAAAACCCCGGGCGTCGCCCGGGGTTTTCCCTTGTCTTTTAGGTGCCATCGCCAAAAAGAACCTTAAAGACACCAAGAGAAACAAGAAGCATTATAATGCCGGCCACCAAAATTCCTGCGATGATGGAAATGGTGGCTTTTTTAAAGTTGAGATTAAGAATGCTGGCCGCTAAGGTACCAGTCCAGGCACCAGTACCTGGAATAGGAATGGCTACAAATAAGAAAAGTGCCCAATAAACGCCCCCCTTGACCTTTTTTAGAAGCTTGTCGCCGGCTTTTTCACCTTTCTTAAGACAAAAGCCACAGAATTTTTTGAACCATTGCCACTTGCACTTGGTGGAACCCCAGTTCAATACCTTGCGAGCAAAGAGATAGATAATGGGGATTGGGATGATGTTGCCAATAATCGCAACAATTAGGACGAGCCACTCTGGGAGGCCTAGGTCCATACCGATGGCAACTGGGATGGCACCTCGAAGTTCGATTAATGGCACCATTGAAATAAGCAGAACCAATAAAATTTTCCAAACCATAAGGTTATTATACCATTTTTTTGGCGGTTTTTGATGGCCATAGTGTATAATGATGGTATGGGAAAAATACGGGAGATAATCAGAAGAGATACAAAGCGAACAAGTGTTGTGACAATTGTGCTTCGCGCTGTGATAATTGGGGTAGTGATTGCAAGCTTAGTTAATCAGATTGTGATTGCTAGTTGGTTTGGAATTTTGATGTGTACGCTGGCATTGCCGATGCTTTTATTCCCTTCTTTTCTCGCACTTAAATTCAAAATTCGGATGAGCGCAGTGTTAGAATGCGGGTTTTATCTAGGGGTGTTTGGCGCAATGATTATGGGCGAAACGTGGCGACTGTATGGTAGAATCCCATTACTCGATACAATCTTACATACATTAAGTGGTTTCGCGTGTGCCGGGTTAGGTTTTTCGTTGATGTTAGGCCTGTCTAGTGCCAAAAAGATACAAATATCGGCGTTCGTGACAGTTTTAATTGCATTTTGCGTATCGATGACGGTAGGAGTGCTATGGGAATGCGCAGAGTTTACATCTGATTCGTTGCTTCGGACTGATGCACAAAAGGATTTCATCGTGCAAGATGTTGCAACTTTATATTTGTACCATGGTTCAGATGAAGAAAGGTTAATCAAGATTGAAGACATTGATCACACAGAGGTATTCACCGGTGACGGCGAGGTGGTAAAGATAGATAATGGATACCTAGATATCGGCTTGATAGACACAATGAAGGATTTATTGGTAAATTTGGCGGGTGCCGTGGTTTTTTGTATTTTAGGATATATTCAACTTAAAACAAAGGTTAATTTAGTAAGTTATTTTATTCTATCCAAAGATTCTTCAATTTAACGATTGACGATATCGTCGATGTAGGTTTCAAGATCATTACCGGAGATTTTTTCGCCATTAACTCGGAAAGTAGGGGTACCTGTGAGTTCGACTTTTTCGCCCATAGCATGATCAAAGGCGATTCTCTTTGCGACAGATTCACTTTGCATATCGGCATAGAATTTTTCGAGGTCGCCTTTACCCTCTGAAGCTTCCACGAAGAGATTGCCAAAGTACGAAACCACATCACTGGTCAAATAAAGCCAAGTGGCCTGCTCGGAATAAACAAGGTTTTTATATTTTTCCCAATAACCCTGGATGGCAGCAGCATTGGCGGCAGAAGCAGCTTCGACGTTGTTTGGATAACCGTTCAAAAGAAAACCTCGGTAAACAATGGCAACTTTGCCGTTGTATTTGTCAAGAAGCCTTTTGGTGGCAGTGTTCATTTCGGCACAGTGAGAACAGGCATAATCGGCGTACTCATAAATTAGAACTTTAGCATTAGGGTCGCCAATGATTTTTTCCGGTAAATCGCCAGTGATGGTACTAGCGGCAACAATGGAGTCAGGATTGACACTGCTATAGTCTGTGCTGTCTATTAGCTTCATGATATTTTCGTATTTGAATTTGCCGTAATCTATTTCGCCGGTCGATGGCTCTGGAGTTTTGCTGAGAATCATAACGCTCGCTCCAATCATTAAAGCTAGTATAGCCAACCCTGAGATAATTCCAATAATTCTTTTCATATTCTTTATTATATCACATTGCTAATTTAGACTAGTAAAAATCGACACAATAGATGTGATGAATAAGCTATTTTTTGTTCTCTTCTTCAAGTTTTTTGAAAGCGACCTTGCCAATGAGGGTTTGTGGAAGTTTGTCACGGAATTCGTAAGACGTTGGGAGAGCATAAATTGGAACATTGCGTTCTAGAAGTTCGCGAATTTCGCGCTCCATACGTTTGCTAGCTTTGTAACCTGGTTTTAGGACGATATAAGCCTTGGGCACTTGACCTTTGTATGGATGGTCAACTCCAATGGCTGTAGAAGTTAGGACCGCCTCGTGAGAATTGATAATAGATTCAAGGTGAGTTGGATAAATGTTGTAGCCACTACTGATAATCATACGCTTCAGACGTTGAGCGAAATAGATTAGTCCGTCATCGCCTAGAAGTCCGAGATCGCCAGTATGAAGCCAGAGCTTGCCGTCGTCGTGAAGACGAATGGCTTGCGCTGTTTCAGCATCATCACCGAGGTAGCCCATCATGACAAGCGGGCTGGAAATACATATTTCACCCTCTTTCCCTGCTGGCTGCTCTTTAAAAGTGTCGTTTTTGACAATTTTGAAATCGGTATCCGGGAACGGCATGCCAATAATACCATCGGCAAAGGTGTTTTCTGGTGAGAGACAAACGGCGCCAGAGCCCTCGGTAAGGCCGTAGCCGACGCGAATTTTGGCACTTGAGCCGTGGCTACTTAGATAGTTGTTAACTTTGTCGCGAAGAGTCTTGTTAAGAGCATCACCACCACAAATTGCTGCGGTAACCGATTTTAGCTCATCAGCCTTCAACTTAGTGTTAATAAGCGCCTCAAATAGAGTCGGAACACCCACAATGAAATTTGGATTGTTTTTCTTAATAATATCGCCGAATTGCTTATGAGAGAAAGCTGGAATTAAAATGCAGTTCATACCTTTACAGAGCGGTGTGTGAATACAAATACCTAGCCCAAAACAGTGGAATAATGGCAAAATTGACAGCACCGTGGCGCCAGGGGTAATTTGGCGAATCATGGGGCCAATGCAGGTAGTTTCGGTGTTAATATTGCCATTCGACAACATAACGGCCTTGGGTGCACCAGTGGTGCCGCCAGAGTACATAATGACAGCTAAATCATTCGCGCCGCGCTCTTCGTGGTAATTCCCTTGATAAAAATAGCTATTGGCAATGAAGTCTTCCCAGAGCACCACTCGACTATCATTGGCTGGCAGACGTACTTTCTTGACATGAAGAAGTTTGTACATACGTTGCTTCAAAAAGCCTAGACCATCGCTTGGTCGGACTACAATGATGCGCTCAAGCTGTGCGGTGTCGCGAATTTTGTATATCTTGTCGAATACGGCATCGATGACTAAAACATATTTGGAATCACTGACTTTGATGTAATATTCAAGCTCTTTCTCAGAAGATAATGGGTGGACCATGTTGCAGACCGCGCCAACCATATTAACGGCATAAACCATGGTGATTCCTTCTGGGGTGTTTGGCATACAAATTGTCACTCGGTCACCCTCCTTAACACCATAATTTTTGAGTGCACGAGCAGTTTTTTCGATCTTTTTAACGAAGTTTTTATAGGTCACTTTGTGTCCATAATACGAAAAAGCAATATTGTCTGGCCACTTTTCAGCAGCTTGCATTATCATGTCTACCATGGAGCAATCTGGATATTCCAGAGTGCTCGGAATGTTTTCTTCTTCGTAATATTTGAGCCAAGGACGCTCGGCTAAGTCTTTCTTTGAATACTTCATAATGCTTATTATATCACAAAAAATCATAGCGGGGGTTCTGCCGGCTGTTCTCCTCCCCCAAAATTGGTAAACAATTTTGGGGGACCCCCTCCACAGCCGTCACCTCCGCGGATAGTTATTTAGAAATAGACAGGGAGATTTTGCGACCTTCTTTGTCGATGTCGAGAACTTTGAAAGATTTACGTTCATTCAAGGTAAAGACTTTCTCTGGATCAACGTCGGAGCCTTCGCCAAGTTCAGATACATGCACCAAAGCCTCTACCGCTGGGCTAATCTGTACAAAAGCACCAAATGGTGTGATGCGAGTAACCGTACCCTCAACTTTGTCACCCTTTTTAAGCTTCTCTACCTCTGAAAGCCAAGGATCTTCGACTAGTTGTTTCATAGAAAGTGAGAGACGCTCTTTGTCGATAGCAATGATCTTAGCTTCGATCTGGTCGCCAACTTTAACATAGTCAGATGGATTATTGACGCGCTCCCAAGATATTTCGGAAATATGGACTAGTCCTTCAATACCGTCTACGTTAACAAATACACCGAAATCTACTACGCCCGTAACTACACCTTTAACTTTGTCGCCAACGGCGAGCTCAGCAAAACGCTTAGCGAGGCCGTCTTTGATAGCTTCTTTTTCGGAGAAAATGAGTTTGTTCTCTTTCTTCAAGGCATCAATAATGCGAACATTGATACCTTTACCTACTAGAGAGTTGAGACGTTGCAAAATTTCGTCTTTGTCCGACGAACCAACGCGCGGATAGTGTTCAGCTGAAAGCTGTGAAACTGGTAGGAATCCGCGGATACCTTCATATTCGACCAATAGGCCGCCACGGTTGGCATCAAATGGAGTAACTTCGACAGTCTCGGCATTATCCATTTTGGCTTGGATTTCATCCCAACCTTTATCTTTGACCGCTTTACGAAGACTAAGAAGGACATATCCGTCGTCCATTTCGGCTTCGATAACCGATGCAGTGACTTCGTCGCCAACCTTTAGATTGCGAACAAAAGATGCTTCACGGCGTGGGACCAACCCAACGCCTTGTGCGCCGAGATCAATAAGAATCTCATGTTTTTTTACAGAGATAACTGTACCTTTGACAGTATCACCTGCGATGACTTTTTTTGATGAATCCTCGCTGGACGCTAAGAGTTCATCCATAGTTAATTTTTTGGCATTTGCCATTATGTTATTTTTCCTTCCTTTTCGGCCATCTTAAGACGGCGCGAAAAACTCTTTTTATTATATCAAATTACTGTGTTATAATCAAGTGTATAAATATTTTATACAAAATGGATACGGTTTTATTAGAGAGGTTGAGACAGGATTATCCAGAACTTAGACTTCGGGAAGGTAAAAAATTTTTATTCAGACCACCAAAAACGATTATTCTGGGCGCAGAAGAGCTGTCCGATTTGTTGCTTTTGCATGAACTTGGGCATTATTTATGTGGGCACGTCTCGTTCAATACGGAACCGGAACGATTGAAATGTGAGTGCGAGGCTTGGGAGAAGGCACGGGAGCTATGCGTGATGTATGGAGTACCTTTCGATGATGACTTTGCGCAGCAGGAATTAGATAGTTATAGAGATTGGCTAGACAAAAAATCGCGTTGCCCTTCTTGCGGGCTAACGCGATTTCAGACACAGGATGGGGTTTTTCACTGCCCCAAGTGTGATTTTTGAGTTAGGCAGCTTTTTTAGCTGGGCCACGACGAGAAATGCGGCCACCCTTAGCGCCAGCGATACGAGCTAGAGCTGGGTTAGCGGCAAAACCGCCGGTGTGACCGTTTTGGCCACCTTTTTTGCCAATACGAGCATAAAATTCTTTACCGTATTTAGCTTTGTTGGTAGCAGCAGCTTTCATGCCGCCAGCTTTGGTTCCAGACATTGTTTTGTCCTTTCCTTCTGCCCACCAATTAAAAACTAATGTTATGCTTATATTATATCATACCGCTTTTGATTTGTCAATATGCTTTTTCTTGTTTTTATGTTTTAATATGTTTGTGGTTTACCGAACAAAATGGTCATGATTTTTCCACATTTTGTGGAAAAAAAGTATTGACATTATGCGCGACGTGATATATAATGGAGGTAACTTGAGTGGATGTACCAACTGCGAGTTTACTCAAGTGTATGTATGACCTGAAAAACCGCCCTCTAAAATGGCGGTTTTTCGCTATATTACAGCTTTTGAGCCTAGATCGAAGATTGAGCGTCCTCGATATGGTGGGTATCCTAGAGATTTATTGGATGTTTAGAGTTCTAGTTGCCAGTTTTTAGTATGCAACGTACGGACATGCCTTGCCACATATTATTATCAGTTGGAGTAGCAGAGCCCGGGCCGGTACCAGAAAAACAGATACCTGGCCTAGTGCCGTCCGTACTCTTACACGAACTATGGTAAGACGATGAGGCCATCCACGCCCACGCCTCTTGTACTCTGGAATTTGCATACGAACCAGATAGTGTAGCGCTTATAGCCTTATTATAGTTAGTGACTCTCCCGTATATCAAAGTTTTATCATTGCTGGATTCTACAGCGCCATAGTCATCCATGAGAGTTTGGAATTCACCATTTGGTATTGCCGTCGGTAATCTCCAACCGGCCGGACAGATATCAAAGTCGGAGCTAGAACTGCTCGATGACGAACAAAAGTTCCCAGAGGTGACCACACAAGGGTTATACAAAACGCCAGTTTTGCCAGAGCCCGGGCCGTAATGGGTAGAATCAGTGTTATTTTTCTCTCCTGCGTAGATTTTTGGCTGGGTCTCTGTCAACGACCATGAGCTTGCTGGGAGCGTGTATGAAGTGAGCGGCACGATTACGGGTTGGCCGTTAACTACCGTGCCAGTAAATCCGCCAACATTTGAATCGTTTTGAGTTAATGTAATAGACGAAGAGCCACCTAGCCTCATATTATCGAGCATCCAACAGTTACCATCAGCTAGCCTTTGTATATAATAGATTTCATCATCTCTGCTATCTTTAACGGCGGTTGGATAATAAAGACAGGTAGCAGCTGCGAGGTTCTGCATGGTGGTAGAGCTGGTAGTGGCAAGGTTGCTAGACGATACGGTGACAGAATTTGCCCCGATGGCAATGGTGTAATACCTATAGCCATAGGTACCAGCGGTAACGGTCCCGCCCGATGCTGTAATATTGTTTAATGTCTTTCCCTGCTTATATAACGGAAGCAAATAATATGTGCCACCGATGCTAACCATGGAACCGATATTGGTGCCAGATGTGGTTACAGTAGTAAGAATGGTGCTAGTATCAACAGTATTACCCCTTACTATCACACTATCAATACCAGAATCAAAATTAACTATAAAGGATGGCGCACTCGTTTTTCCTGTCAATGTAAGTGTGCCGGCGGCCGTAACAACCATGGTGGTGGAGGCAGCTGCAGTATTTGTCACAGCCACACCATTTGCCCTAGACCAGGAGGAGAATTCGTAGCCATCTGTGTAATTACCAGATATGTTATAAGTGCCACAGTTGAGCGAGACGGAACTTCCAGTGTAGTTTGTGCCGCCAATATTAATGCCGCTTGCACCACCAGATCGAGATAGTGTTATGGTTTGAGCCACATTCGATGCTGCAGACGTAGCAGTCACGGTCGCATTGGATTTTGGCATAGTGTAAGTAGATGACGCACCGGCAGCAGGCGCAGTGCCAGTGGTAGCGGTCCAGGTAGGAGTAGCGTAAGTAACACAAGTAGCATTGGCTGCTTTAGTTACACCCACCGTCACGGTTTGGCCCCACCTTTTACTACCGCCACCAGTACCATTAGATGTATTGGTGCCGGCAGTAACTGTCAAAGTATAAGTATTTCGATAAAAGTCTAGGCTTAGTGTTTGGGTAGAAGTGACGTTAGAGGCGGTAACACTTCCTTGTGCACCATTGGTAGCATTGCTGGCTCCCTTATAATCAGTAACTGTTTTACTGTAGGTACAGGAGCCGCCGTAGTAAGCATTAACGCTGCCATCCGAAGTATAAGCGGTCCAGCTACCGTCGGCGTTTTCTAGTTTGTATTGCTTGTTGCAGGCAACTAGTTTCCTCGGAACGTCTAGTGAGACAGTGGTAACACCCGTAACAGCTCCGGAATCCTTTGAGGCTGCTTGGTGAGTAGTGGTAGCTGCTCTGGAATAGGTGTAAGAGTCGCCGTAACGGATAGTTTCCGTTCCATCCGCGGTGTAGCTAGATGGATAATTTCCGTTTTCGTCTTGGAGTTTATACTGTTTAGTTACGGTGAAAGTGTTTCTGTCAATAGACACGGTAGTGTCGACATTGGCCGTAATGCTATTGTTGGTATAATTAGCCGCTTTATACATGGCACTATTGAAATTAGTGATACTCGCCGTGGACCAAGAACAGGCTTCGCCGTAGCGTTTGGTAGTATTTACGGCAACTGTAGCTGAGCCGTAGGTACCGTTTGCAGCTTGATACTTGTAACTGATTTTACAAGTAAAGGTATTGCGGTAGAAATCTAAGCTTAATGTTTGGGTGGCGGTAACGTTAGAAGCGGTAACGCTTCCCTGCGCACCATTGGCGGCATTGCTTGCTCCTCTATAATTAGTAACCGTTTTGCTATAAGAGCAAGAACCACCATAATAGGCATTAACACTACCGTCCGCAGTATAATTGCCCCAGCTACCATTGGCATTCTCTAATTTGTATTGCTTGTTACAAACAACTACATTTCTTGGAACACTGAGTGAAATAGTTTGGGCAGATGTTACATTGGATAACGAAGTTGAAGCGGCTTGGTACTCAGTGGTGGCGGCCCTGGAATAAGTATAGGTTGCACCATAGAGGACAGAGGCAGTACCATCCGTGGTGTAAGTAGTTGGATAATTACCGTTTGTGTCTTGGGTCCTATATTGTTTAGTTACTGTAATAGTTTTTCTTGGGACATCTAGTGAAATAGTAGTGTTGCCAGTAATAACACCTGAAGTCGTTGAGGCGGCTTGGTGCGAAGTAGTAGCAGCCCTGGAGTAAGTATAGGTTGCACCATAGAGGACAGAGGCAGTACCATCCGTGGTGTAAGTAGTTGGATAATTACCGTTTGTGTCTTGGGTCCTATATTGTTTAGTTACTGTAATAGTTTTTCTTGGGACATCTAGTGAAATAGTTTGGGCAGATGTTACATTGGTTAGCGTAGTCGAAGCAGCTTGGTACTCAGTGGTGGCTGTTCTGGAGTAAGTGTAATTGGCACCGTAAAGAACAGTAGCAGTACCATCCGTAGTATAGTTAGACGAATAATTACCATCTGTACCTTGAGTTCTATATTGTCTAGTAATCGTTACAGTGTTTCTATTAATAGATACTGTCTGGTCCACATTGGCAGTAATGTTGTTATTAGCATAACTGGCCGCTTGATAAATTGTAGAATTAAAGTTAGGAATATCCGCAGTGGACCAGGAATAAGATTCACCATAACGTTTGGTTGTGTTTACGACATTAGTGACACTGCCATAACTACCATCTGCATTTTGATATCTATAGCCCACTTTGAACGAGAAGGTATTCCTATAAAGATCTAGCGAAACCGTAATGCCATCCGTGCTGTTCATTACACCGGATACGCTAGCAGTGCTGTTATTGGTCGCACTAGTGGAACCTTTATAATTTGTAATTGTTTTAGAATACGAACAAGTGGCATCATATTTTATTTGTTCAGTACCATCATTTTGGTATGCACCCCACGAACCATCTGCGTTTTGAAGTCTATATCGTTTTGTACAAGTATAACTATTAGCGCTCCACATTGCATATAAATAATAAGTATCTGGCGAAGTACCAGTGGCGTTAATACCAAAGGATTGACCAGCCTCGAATTGGTTAGTGGAAGCATTATTGCATGTATCTATGCCGTTTGAGGTGGTGATATTGGACGAATTGGACGTTCCTTTACACCAACCAAGAAAGGTATATCCAGTGCGGCTCGGTGCAGTGGCGAGATTTACGCTTGTAGCCGTAGTTCCCTGCGAGATGGTACCGCCTTGAGGATTCGGGCTTGGCATGCCAGTAACAGTCGCAGCGGTATTTTTATTATAGTTAATACTGTAGGTTACCGGGTTGGCAACATACTCGATGAGAAGTGTAGCATTAGCATATGTCCCCGTCGCTGCATCAAAATTAGCTCTTATACCCAAGCCAATTGTATAGTTGTTAGCCGTGGTGTTTGCGACTGCGGTTTCATCCATTTTGAATCCCGTACTACTGGCCGGATAATAATTGCTAGTATTGTTCGCCCCATTGTATTTGCTAGGTATTATTCCCCATTTGTTGTTCAGGGCGCGCGAGGCGCTGCTGGTTCCAGAAAAAGTTGAATATGTGGTGGCGCTCGTAATGCTACTAATCGAACTCGTGTTGGTATCGTTCACCAATGCGGTACTATTGCTGCTCGATTTAAGATTAAGTGTATAGCCGGTCGCATTGTTGGTTCTTATGGCGAATGCTACATTTGAGCTGCTAGTCGCAAAAGAGCCATTTGCATCCGTAACGTCAAGAGAAACGGTAGCTGAGGAGCTTGTACTAGTAAATGTTAATTCGCTAGGATTGGCAGCCTTGGTGACTGCTTCTGTTTTAGTAACGGGGTAATAATTCGGCAAGAAAATAGATACCACAATCATGATTAAAAGAGTCAAAGCAACGTAACCCATGACACGCATAGTATGTTTACCTTGAATATACGAAGTAAGATACTTGTTCTTCATTTTGTTTTTTTTGTTTTATGTTTTTGTATGTAACCTTATACATTTTTATTGTATCATGCACATAAAAAATGTCAATGACTTTTCTTAAAGAATTATATTGCGATTTTGAGGGATTGTGCGGTTGGTCTTTACTTTTTTGGGGTTTTGGTGTAAAATTAGTTGTGTTGTATCTTAACAATGGGGTAATAGCTCAGTTGATTAGAGCGCTGCCTTTGCAAGGCAGAGGTCCAGGGTTTGAGTCCCTGTTACTCCACCAATTTAACATTTCGAAGATGGGGATATAGCTCAGCTGGTTAGAGCGCGTCACTGATAATGACGAGGTCTGTGGTTCAAGTCCACATATCCCCACCATTTTTGTTGGCGCAAAAACTTGAAAAAGTGGGACATTGGCCGTCTTCGACGGGACAAGTCCACATATCCCCACCATTTTTTATGGAATAAAAACTTGAAAAAGTGGGACATTGGCCGTCTTCGACGGGACAAGTCCACATATCCCCACCATTTTTTATGTAATAAAAACTTAAAAAAAATGATATAATGAGGTTATGGATTTTACATTTAGTATTGGATGGATGATAGCCGGAATCGTAATTGCGATTGCCGGTGGGTTAGTGGTGATTTTTTATCGACAGATATCCCACGGGTTAGCCGACGGTGTGTCGTCATATGACAAGGTAAAAAAATACGGTGTAATTGGGGTGATAGTAGGGCTTCTTGTAGCAATGAACCTGCATGTTTTGATTCTGACTTTTATCTTTGGTCTAGCAACTGGAAAGATGTAGCTTATCTATTGAGCACACTTTGACGAACCCATTCGTACATCGCAATGGCAGCAGCGGCGCCAACATTAACTGAACGAGTAGAGCCAAAGCTTTCAATATAGCGAACATCGATTGATACTTTCAGTAATTCATCGGTGATGCCAGAGCTTTCGGAGCCGAAAATTAGTGTGGTATTATCTGTAAATTGTTTTTCGTGGAGGGGCTTGGCGCGAGGAGTGTTGTTTTCAATAGCAACCATTTCCCTGTTTTTTTGAGTTTTCAAAAAATCTGCCAGCGTGGGATGATGAACAATTTTTAAATACTTGTCGGTACACATGGCGCCACGACGATTGTATTTTTTCTTACCGATAATGTGGACTTTTGAGACATTAAAAGAATTAGCCGTGCGCACAATGGAGCCAATATTAAAATCGTGTTCGACATTTTCAATAGCAATTTCTAGACTGTTACGTTTTTGGCTTAGTGCATCAAAAACTTGTTCATTGGTCAGTCCTTTTAATTCATCAATCAGATTTCGGCTATCTTCCATGCATTATATTATACCACGAGATAAAACGATCCCCCAGAGAACTGGGGGATAGTGGTAGTACTAGAGGGAGATAGTGGTACCAACGAAGTCTATGCCATCTAGAATCTTGCGAGTGTTCTCGATATTGCGGCCACCAGCACAGATGACAGTGAGACTGAGTTCCTCTGCTCGCCTACTTGCAATGGGATCAAATGGGGTGTTTTTCCCTGGCTCCCAGGTGTCACCGACCATTTTACGAAAATCACGCCAGCTAATCTGGTCGAGAGGTTTTGCGTCGGGGTTTGTGCTTGGGTCGGAATCGCAAACTTTCTCGATGTTTGAGAGATTGATGACCGTGTCGGCGCCGTATTTTTCGGCGAGCAATACAGCGTCATTGTCACTGCTAAATCCCGGCTTCCAGCCGGCAGCCACAAGGACGCGCCCTTGCCAATCATCTGGCGCTTCTATAGGATTCGTGACAACCGGTGTAGGCGCAAGCGTTCCGAGACAGGCACGGAGCAGTTCGGCGTTAAGACGAGTAGCCATGACACCAATCCAATCGGCTGCTTCATTTGCTTCTTCCTTGGTGGCAAACTGGATATTCGCATCAGCCATTTGCGGTTCGATAACGTGATAAGCTTTTTGATATGCTCGGGCAGGGCCACCGCCACCAGCAATGAGGATTAGCTCACCATCATCGTTTTTGTTTAACCAATCTGCTAACATTTTGACAAAATTGGCTAAGAACTCAGCGTCTGGCTCTTTTGGTGAAATGATTGAGCCACCGACACTAATAACCTTAGTTTTTTTCACGCTTTTATCTCCTTTCTTAAATGTGCCTGTGAGGTTTAGTGATATTATATCAGATTTAGTGTTGATATGATATAATCGAGATGATTATAGGAGGTTTGATGGATTTTAATGAATATCAAAAAAAGGCGGTAAAAACAGATTTGGATGCCGACTCTTTAGGTGAAGTAATGAAAGCCCGTAATTTTAATACGGTAGGATTTTTGGATAAAGCTCTAGGGGTGGCAGGCGAAGCCGGTGAATTTGCCGACAAGATTAAGAAGATTTTGAGGGACAAGAAGGGGGCTTTTACCGATGAAGATAGAGATGCAATTATCAAAGAATTGGGCGATGTGCTTTGGTATGTAGCGTTAGTGTCTTTATATTTAGACGTGCCATTGTCTGAAGTGGCTGAACGCAATATTGAGAAATTAGCTAGTCGGGCTCAGCGAAATGCCTTGAAGGGTGAGGGGGATGAGAGGTAAAAATGCCCCAGGGCTTGCCCTGGGGCTATTAGTTGAGTGTGATGCCTATATTCCATGGTCATCCTGAGATTTTTTTTGCGACAAGCGCCGGTCGATGATGGCTCCCCAACCATCTGGTTCGCCGAGACGCTTTCTTAGTGTTATCCACGACGGTGTTGGTTTCTCTCTAGCTCTATCATTAAGCTTTCTTTGGGTTATTTCGCCGTCTAAATCTTGCGAAATTGCCACGAGCTCATCTACGAGCTCTTCGTAGGTATAGGTCCTAGCGTATTTTTTCTTCTTTTCTTTCTGAATTATTACACGTGGACCAGTTTTTAGAATATCTTTTTGATAGAAAGCTATTACGTCGCTCCACTTTCTTACGCCTAAAACCTTGATGGCTTCTTGCGGCGTGATTACGGTTCTTTCACGTCGCGCAAACGATTCGGCTTGTGCCTCAGTTGGATTATCTCCATATTCGCTTGTGAGGTTACATACAAATGCAGTAACCCGATTCACGTTGCCGTCTCTATCAATCATTTGTCGTTTCACCACCTCTCAATAGTCTATTAATGTGCTTCCCATCAGTGTTATTTTAGCATGATTTGAGGTAGACCTCAAGCATATGCGTTTAATCTTGGATATTAAAAAGCCCAGGCGAGGTCCTCGCCTGGGTATAGGTGATGGGACTATTCGATAGTAAGGGTACCCTTACCCGAGCGCGTATTATACTGCGCGTGGAATTCGTATAATCGGTCGCTATTCTCGAGTGGCCAAATGTCCACTTTGCAATAACCGTGAATCCTAAATGCTTGGCCACTGCCTGAATCATGTTCGATGCCTACAATTCTGATGCTTGTCACCAACTTCGGTACCAAATCCCTTTTTCTTGCTTCGTTTTTAAACCGAGTATAATGAGTGATAACGAATTGAATTGGGAACACGACACCCTTTTCGTATGCGTACTTGCAGGCAGTGAACAGCTGGTCGCGATCCGGTCCACTAGTGATTTTAAAATTTCTCTGGATGTTGCCCATTTTGGATACCTCCCTCCAATATTCATGGTACACACATAGATGCGTCAACTCCCCATCATTTATTATTATAACAGATTTGTTTGATTTGGTCAATTTTAGCTGTGGTTATCATACATGCACGACGTCGGTGTGATGGAACGAGATGTTCTTTTGGCAAGAGAAAGCCCCCGGCGCGAGCGCCGAGGGCTTATTGAGCTTGAGCTGCTTAGGGTCGATCGACCCTGACGCGGTAGCTCGAAACCCATTCAGAGCTACCATATTCTGGGTCGTAATCACGACCATGGATTTTTATTTCGATGGGTTCTGGGTGAAATCCATCGAAATATGCCAGGGATTCAGCAACCGCGCGGTTGCTGGGGGTGAACCACTGTAGGCATCCCCCGTTTATGAAGAGTCCGTAATGGGGGTTCACCCCCACAAAAACGGACCTGGCCTCTCTTGGCCATTGTGAGAGAACTCGATTGAGTTCTCTTCCACTCTCGAACGGGAGCAATAAACTCTCCTTTTCGAGAAAATCCTTGACAGCACGAATGACGTCAAGGATTTCGGTTGTTTGATTACACCGCCACCCGTTGCCGATGGCGGTTAGGTCAAGCTCTGGCCGTTTGTAACGGCCAGATACCCTTATCGTTTTTTGGGTCCCTACGACCCAGAACATTAGGTCGCAGGCGGCACAGCCATCCTTTGACCTCGCCTCGGGTAGCTCTATTGTGTCGAACCACCCGAGACCCTCGAAATAACGTCGCATTTCGAGTGCGACGCCATTCTTGGTCTGCCCGGGTAAAAACCACCCCCAGGCAGACTCATAATTAATCTTAACCTCGTATTTCAAAGTCATGGCTAACTCCTTTCTCGCCCGAAGTAGGGCGCACCCGTTTCTCCCCGGGTTAGGGATAGTTTTGTAAATGTTCCACCCGTGTAAGTCTTTGTTGGACTCACGAGCAGAGCTGAAGGGATAAACTGGTCAAATGGTTTATTCCTTCGGCTCAGCCCGTGCATATACAGACTGAGTTTATCCCACCCTGAAGTGTGCCCACCCAAGGTTTATCAGGATATATAATAAAATGCATAATTCTAAATGTTCTATAACACCGGATATGGAAGGAACCGTTTAGCTTAGTTCCCCGCTCACCCACCTAGATGTTATTTCTACGACAATCTCTTTTGTTTGATTGTATGGCTATATTATATCAAAATGCTTGTGTTTTGTCAATTGGTATAACACAATTTGTTGTTTAACAGGGGTGGATTTGGTGAAAAATTGTCGAAATGGTGTCGACAAAACACTTTTTATCGTGTTATAATTGGTTTATGAATACGGAACTATTAATGCAAATGGGACTTTCCGAAGTCCAGGCTAAAATTTATTTATATCTAATTAAGTATGGCCAAAGTACACCCACAGAGATAGCAAAAGGCATAAACGAGAATCGTACTACTGTTTATTCTGCAGCCGAAAAATTGGAGGCGCAAGAAATCATTTCCCAGAAAGACAGAGGTAAAGTATCAGCTTATATCCCGAATCACCCTTCCGTCCTAGAAAGTATTGCGGAAAAACGCCTTCGTAAAGTGGCGAGACAAGCCAAAAACTTAGAAAGCAATCTACCATCTTTGATTAATTTTTATAACGAATATCAGAGCACACCAGGGACAACAACCTTTTATGGTCAAGAGGGGGTTAAAATGATTTGGGACAAAGTGATTGCCACAAAGGCACCATATTATTTTGTAAGAAGTAGGTACGATGAAATAGCCGACAAAGAGATGCTTGAGGAATTCAAGTTAGCTAGAGCTGAAAACAATATAGAATCTGAGGATATTACGCCGTCCGAATTCACTAATAATAAGAGTGACGAGATGAGAAAAAAGTATTTACTGGTGACGCGAACGCTTCTACCGCCAAATGAATATGATTCCCCGGTGGAGATAGATATTTTCGGTGATAATGTGGCATTTATAAACTTTAGCAAAAACGGAATGTCTACCCTGATAGAGTCACCAGAAATTGCAGACGCAATGAGGCAAATGTTCTTATTTGCAAAAAAACACATTCGCGCATCTACGAATCAGGATGAGTTGGAAAACCGGAAAGATTAATCATTAGAGACGATCTGGATCTTCGACTTCTTGGGCTGAAAAGTTGGCACTTTGCATCTCTCTAATCGTGTCTTTATCTGAGATGAGGACGCCGTCTTTACGAAATAACTTATAGTTCCCGGTTAACTCCAATGGGGTTTCAAGTGGCTTATAGTCGAGATATTTAGTATTAACTGCTTCGGCGCCGTCAGCGATAGAAAGCGTAATATGCATTGGAACGGATTTAACTTCTCCAGTTTTATCCGGAGCGACACGTTCCACCAATGTTTTTTGAATGGTGGGATCACTGGCCGACACCTCTACAAGTAAGCCCTCATTCTCTCCATTGTTTCCGTAAGCAATAGCTCTGATTTTGGCGCTACTGCCAAGAGAATTAAGAAAGACTTTATCGGCGCTAGGACGATAAGCTGTAGTAACATGAGGATCTCTAATTCTATGAGAAAGATTCGGAGGAAACTTGTCGTAAAGACTATCTGGATCTATAAAAAGCCCTGCATAAATAATTTGATCCTTTGCATAATCTGCAAGCTCACGCTCTACTGCTAGGGATTCAAAGGGAGATTGTACAGTTAAATCTGTTGTCTCCGTCTGATTTTTGCTATTATCCGTATTAAAACTTTTTACATCATTATCCATATTGTCTCCTTTCCACCATTATATCATACTAGTCATGCTACAAAAATCCACCCTTTCGGGTGGATTTTATAGTTTAACAACTTGGTTGTGCAATTAGTTCATCGTCTATTGTTAGCTTATTGTTACGCCTGTAAAACAGGTATAGTTGTATCTTAAGCTTCTAGATGCAACCGTAACCGACCTAGCATTATGCATCCTCGCGGATTCATAAGCATCAAATCCTTCTCAAGAAAGGAGGT
>CAMKOB010000006.1 GCA_946414345.1 uncultured Candidatus Saccharibacteria bacterium
CAGTAGCAAAGACTGCAGTATCGTTCAGATCTACATCAATCTTAATGTCACTAGCTGTAATAGTAAGCGTGTCTTCCAAATCATCAGCTACAGCATTAACCATGCTAGTTGGCTTATCTGCATTCATTACTCCAAGTGCACCAAGAAGTACTACAACGGATAATGTAGTTAGTTTAGCCACTAAGTGTTTATTAGTATGAGTAGTAAAACGATTTACTTTCTTACGCTTTTTAGTTGCAGTAATAACTATAGCTACTATTGCTATTATAAGTACAGAAATACCGATAATAGGAAGTATCATACCGACGATATTATTGGCTCCGTCTGTATGAGAGACACTAAACATACCAGTATCTGGTGCACTAGTGTCTGGCACTACGGATGGACTAGCGTCATTTACGTTAATAAGAAGTTTTGATGACATATGCCTTTTGCCTTTTTGTGTTTGTGTTTATAAACTTATGGTTATGATTATAGCAAAATAATGGAAATAGTCAAGCAACACAAACACCTTGGTAACAAGCATCGAAATGTTTATAAAAACGATTTTACGCTAGTTTCTTTCTTAATATTTCCTGCACCGCCGACGGATTGGCTTTGCCATGTGATTCTTTCATCACTTGTCCTACAAGGAACCCAATTACCTTTTCTTCTCCAGCCCGAAAATCATCTTGAGCCTTTTTCGTTTCAGGTTTTGCTAATACAGTATCAACAATCGCTCCCAATGCATCCAAATCATTTTCCTGGATCAGACCCAACTCTTTTGCAATAGAGCGCGTATCCTTGCCGCGCATCTGTGGGTCGAATAATCTCAAAAATACTTCTTTAGCGGCCGTAGAGGATAGTTCTTTCTTTTCGTTCATTTGCGCCAGGTCATTTAGTTGTTTAGCTGACGGCAAATCATTCAAGTATTCTGCTGATTTCTCTTCCGCAAGAAGTACTGATGCAAACAGATTGGATATACTTTTTACGTTCTTCTCGTCAATTTCGTTGAGTTTAAACATTAATTCTGGATAATCCAACAATACTTCCATTGTGTCATTAGCGATTATTCCGCCAAATTTAGTGCGATAATCTGCCGGCATCATCGGGAGCTTTGATGATTCGGCTTCGACAAAC
The DNA here is from genome assembly GCA_946414345.1 of uncultured Candidatus Saccharibacteria bacterium. GTDB lineage: Bacteria > Patescibacteriota > Saccharimonadia > Saccharimonadales > Saccharimonadaceae > Nanosyncoccus. Next base: position 1,120 of record CAMKOB010000006.1, read on the forward strand.
TCTTCAGTTAAATGAATTGGTGGTAAATCTGGCTCCGGCATATAACGATAATCTTTAGCTTCTTCCTTAGAGCGCTGGCCAGTGGTTTTGCCGGTTGCATCGCTCCAACCCCGAGTTTCTTGAATGACTTTTTCGCCCGCTTCAAGTAATTTTGTTTGCCGAGCAATCTCGTACTCTACTGCCCGTTCTACGCTTCTAAATGAATTCAAATTTTTGACTTCGGTTCTTGTGCCGAGTTTCTTTGAGTCCTCGGGCGCTACCGAAGTGTTTACATCAAATCGCATATTACCATTATACAAATCACCGTAAGTTACACCAGCATAGCGCATTAACCGCCATAATTCTTTACAATAGTCGTGCGCATCTTTTGCCGAATGAATGTCTGGCATCGATACGATTTCAATCAGTGGCGTGTCAACACGGTTTAAATCTACTAATGAGTAAGAGTCAAAATGTGTTAATTTGCCCGCATCGCCCTCAAGATGAGCATGCTCAATTTTTATCCGCGTACCAGATGGCAACTCTACATACCCTGAGCCAATAATTGGCGCATAATACTGAGTAATCTGATATCCTTTTGGTGAATCGGGATAGAAATAATGCTTGCGATCAAATCGCGAATTATTATTTATCTCACAGTTCATTGCTCGTCCAGCCAAAATCGCCAGCCTAATCGCTTCTCCATTTAATCGCGGGAGCATCCCGGGCAAAGCATAATCCACTGGGGATACACAAGAATTAGGTTCTTTGCCACGTGCATCGTTGTCAACTTCGGAAAAAAGCTTAGTTTTTGTACAAAGCTGTACGTGGCACTCTATTCCGATTGTGGGTATATATTTCATAATTTAAATTGCTCCTAAATCCTTTAATGCTTGTCTATAGACTGCAAGAGCAGTTGCGGCTTGACGATACGAAACTTCCAAATCACTTTCGTGCGCAATTGCATTGCGCAGTTTGTGTGCACGCCACACGGCATTAATGTCGCTAAATTTATCGCCAGTTTTTTTCAACCGTTCCCCCATCGTTTTGCCAGGCGCACCCATTTCTGACAGTGCTTTATCGAGCAACTTGTCGCCATTAATAATAGACATCGACCAAGTTGATGGATTTTCTTTATTTAAACTATTCTCGATGCGCAAAAATTTAGTTTGGTATTCCTCAAGGTTGAATTTATGTGTGCGCCGCCCCGTTAGCTTAATTGCGAGGAATAAGAATATCGCCACAATCAAAACTGCAACGATAAAAATGACTGGTCCACCTTCCATTATATTAACTCCTTAGAGAATTCAATTAATTTTTTGTCGCTTCGCCTCGGGCCTACGAGTTGCAGACCAACCGGCAACCCGCTATTGGTCTTCCCCGCTGGAATTGCAAGACCCGGTACGCCCGCAAGGTTTAATGATACGCTCATCAAATCTTCAAGGTACATCGCAACTGGATCATTTACTTTTTCGCCAAGCTTAAATGCTGGGTTTGGCGACACTGGCGTCAGAATAAAGTCACATTTTAAGAATGCTTTTTCGTATTCCTGTACGATTAAAGTCCTTGCCTTTGCGGCCTTCAAGAAATATGCATCGTAAAAGCCAGACGACAAGACGAAGTTACCAATCATGATTCGCCGTTTATTTTCAGGCATAAAACCTTCACTACGAGTGTTCAAGTACAAATCGTTCAGATTTTCAGACTCCTTACTTCTAAAACCATATCGTACGCCGTCGTAGCGCGACAGGTTTGATGCGACTTCAGCTGGCACAATAATATAATATGCCGCCAAGGCGTATTTTAATGCCGGCATCTCAAGTTCTACAATCTCATAACCCTTTTTCTTCAATGTTTCGCACTTCTCCTTTAGCGCCTTCCGAATATCCGCATCCACCGACTCATTGTCGAACTCCTTGATAACACCAATACGTAACTTGGAAAGACTTCCTCGGGGCGCTTCGGAGTAATAATCCGGTAGTGTAGTCATGTCTTTCGGGTCTTGTCCAGATGCAATCGACATCAATAAATCCATATCTTCCGGTGTTTTGCTAAAGAATCCAATACAATCTGTCGATGACGCCATTGCCACTACGCCGTAGCGCGAAATACAGCCATAAGTTGGCTTCAGGCCATATACACCGTTAAACGATGCTGGCTGCCTAATCGAACCACCAGTATCCGTACCAGTTGCAAATTCTACAATATCGAGCGCCACTGCCACTGCCGAACCGCCAGACGAACCGCCGGCTACTCTTTCGAAATCAACCGCGTTGTGGGTCGGCCCAAAATATGAGTTTTCAGTGGATGAACCGTGCGCAAATGCGTCAAGATTGGTTCGCCCAATCATGATTGCTCCCTCGGCTTCAAGTTTAGCAACGGCAGTAGCAGTTATCGGTGACTTAAATCCCTGCAAAATATGTGCCGAAGCCGTAGTCTCACCTCGTGGAGACAAGAAATTATCTTTAAGCGCATATGGCACACCGGCCAATTTTCCAACTTTTTCGCCTCGGGCAATTGCCGCGTCAATTTCTGCCGCACGTTTTAAAGCGCCGTCTTCGTCGATGAAAGTAAAAATATTATAATCCGCATATTCTTTCGCTTTTTTTAGCGCAGTTTTTACGAGCTCAGTAGCAGTAGTTTTTTTATCAGCTATTTTCATAAACTATAATACCTTTGGTACTTTTATTTGATTGTCAATCGTCTCGACCGTCAGATTAAGCAAGTCTTCGCAATTAGCGTCTTGTGGAAGTATTTCGTCGTTCCTCCAGACATTCTCCATTTCGAACACTTGATAAGTTGGCTCTACATCACTCGTGTCAAGCTCATCGAGCTGAGAAATATATTTGATAATATTCTCCAAATCGCCACCTAGTCGTTTAGCTTCATCGCTATTCAAGCGAAAATCCGACAAATCGGCCAAATGCTTTACCGTACTCTCATCTACTTTCATATGATTTATTATACCACAATCAGAAAAATAATAAACGTCAAGCAAAATGTCAAAAACTATTTGACATTCCTAAATAATAGTTTTCTAATAGCCTTAATTATCGGGTTAACTTCATCTAGATTTAAGAAATAACTCGCAATGACGTATGCCAACAACGATACCGCCGTAATCAACATAAATTTTGGTATTGTGATGACAAGTGAGGAGTCCGTTGCCATAAGTGGCACGAATTTAGCCATCGAAAATGCTACGCACCCGGCCACCAATGTGGCTACTCCCATTTTGAGAACCGCTTTTAAAAAATCCTTATCTAGTAGTTTGCCATCAGAGCGTCGTTGCAGTATTAGAAGTAAGATTGCGATTTCAATCAAAGCTCCAATTGATTGGGCTAGGCCTAACCCATCTACTCCCCATCCTAATAAATACGCCGCAATGGATAGCAGAATTGTTAAACCAATTGCGATGATAGATACTCTAAACGGTGTTTTAGTGTCCTGGTAGGCGTAAAACCCACGCGACGCAATATGAAACACGCTTCTTGCAAAAATCGCAATACAAAGCATACCGAGAATAGACGCAATTGTACCGTTGCTATTATTATTGCCAATATTGGAAATAAAGCTAGTTACATAACCGCGTCCAAAAAAAGCAATGGTTGCGACTGGCGCCGCAATCCAAATGATCATCCTAAGAGCCTGTCTAAAAGTATTATAAAACTCTTTTTTGTCGCCGTTTCCAAGTTCTTCAGTTAGCTTTGGAAAGAATGCTGTAGAAATTGCTACGCCAATTAAACTCACCGGCATTGATTGTAGAGTTGTTGCCTGATCAAAAGAACGCACGGCCCCCGCCCCCATTCGTGAAGACAAGTTGGTTGAAACAATCGAATTTACATAGTCGATTCCCTGGTCAAGCGACCTTGGCGGTAACAGCTTTAAAATTGTGCGAAAACCTTGGTTTTTCCAATTAATTTTGAACTCGTAGTCAAAACCAAGTCCAAATAATCCAATCAATGCTATCGCCAGCTGCATTACGGCACCCAAGATGACGCCAATTGCTACACCCATGATACCGCCCTCAAATAGTTGAATTCCAAACAGATTAATCCCACCAGTAAACCAAGTAATGCCGATAATAATGCCTATATTATATATAGCGGGTGCAAAAGCGTAAAACACAAATCGCCCCACGGCCTGCTGCATCGAAGTGAGTACGGTTGCGATTGAGAAAAGAAAAGGATTAATCGCAATTACACGTGTCATGTTAATTGCTAGAATCATGCCGGACTCGTCCAAACCAGGTGAAACTACGTATCGGATTAATGGGTCGGCAAAAATCATAATAAGGATAGATGCAGCCAAAGTAATTAAAGCAAGCAAATTAAGAAGCGATGATGACATTTCCCAGGCAGATTTTTTATTCCCCGTGATTAATCGTTGATTAAAAACTGGTATAAATGATACGGCCAATGCACCAGACGTCAAGATAAAGAACATGAAATCCGGAATTGTAAATGCCGCCGTGTAGGCGTCGATACCAGTTGGATAAGTTCCTAAATAATACGAATTTAAAAGACGGTCGCGGAAGAGTCCGAGCAGGGCCGAAATAAGAGTGGAAGAGGCTAAAACAATTGCTGCTGATTTTACTGACATCTTCATGTTTGCCATAGCCACAACCGACTTAAATCGAAACTTTTTCATAGTATTTATTATATCACGTGATATAATGATTATATGGCAAAAAAAGCTGAAGTTATTTTACCGCCAAAGGATAAATCTAAGGCTACATTAAAAACTGCGCAAAAAACTGCTCCTAAAACTACGTCAAAGCCAAGGTCTATAAATGTAGCTCAAGACGAAGATATCAAAGAGGTGGTTGTTAAAATTAATAAGGAATCCGATCAAGAACAGCCAGTCAACGAGAGTGTTGATGTGGTCGCAATTGAAGATGATAATGAGCAAACTAATCAGGAAGAAAGCGAGATGGCAAAATCTAAATCCAAAAAAATAAAGAGAGGTCTCTACAGCTCTTTCAAGTATAAACGCAAGGCTAAGAAAGAAGCTGAAGCGCGCCGCCGTGCTGAAGATCTCGCCACCTTGCCGAAAGAACCAATCAAAAGATTTTTTGCGAGGCTCCATCCGAAGCGCTTCTTTAGGTGGTGGTTTTCTTGGCGAGGTCAAAAAGCGATTCTCAAGGCTATTGGCATTTTCATTATTCTGTGCGCTATCGGTATTGGTGGCTTATTTCTCTACTACAAAAAGGACCTTGATGAAATCCGTCTCGATGAAATGACCATCGCTGAAACCGTCAATACCTATTTAGACCGCAATGGTGTTGTTTTGTGGAAAGATACAGGAAGTGACAATTACCGCCTAGTAGTTGATGCGGATGAGATTCCACAATATATGAAAGATGCCACCATTGCAATAGAAGACCGCAATTTTTACAACCATATCGGCGTTGATCCAGTTGGCTTGGTGCGCGCTGTGATTTCCACGCTTAGTGGAAAGCAAGTGCAGGGTGGTTCTACCCTCACTCAGCAGTTAATTAAACAAGTCTACTTTGCATCTGAAGCTCAAAGTGCAGACCGCGGTGGTCTACAGCGCAAAATTAAGGAATTAATTCTTGCTATTGAGCTTGAGCAGATGTATTCCAAAGATGAAATTCTTGCGATGTATCTCAATCAATCCCCATATGGCGGTCGTCGTAATGGTGTAGAGTCCGCTGCGCAGACCTATTTTGGCAAGTCGGCCAAAGATTTGACACTTGCCGAATGTGCATTGCTAGCTTCTATTCCGAATAACCCAGCTGTCTTTAATCCATATAATGAATATGGCCACGATCAACTAATTTGGCGCCAACAATATACGTTAGATGTCATGGCGGAAATGGGCAAAATTACACAAGAAGAAGCCGATGCGGCCAAAGCAATTGATATTCTTGCTACGATTCGGCCCGAGTCTAGCCAATACGCTAACGCTCTCGCACCACATTTTGTCCTAGAGGTGCGTTCACAACTTGAAGATAAATACGGTATATCTACTATGCGTGCTGGTGGCTGGACGATTACGACTACGCTAGATTATCGCGCTCAACAGATTGCCGAACAGGCCGTCGCTACCGGTATGGAATATAGCTACATGAATGGTACTGACAATATGGCTCTTGTATCGCTAGATGTGGAAACATCACAGGTCATTGCGATGGTTGGTTCGTCAAATTTCTTTAACGGTGATTATGGCGAGCTGAATGTTACCACAGACTCTCTCATCGAACCAGGCTCATCCATCAAGCCAATTTTAGACTATTCTGCCCTATTCACACAGCGTGAAGGTATCAACTATGGCCCAGGCTCTATATTGAGGGATGAAAACATCAACTCTATCTATTGTGCTGGCTATTCTGGTGCCTGTTCGCTTAATAACGCTTCGGGTCAAGGCTTCTACGGCGATGTTACAATCCGTTTTTCGCTTGGCCACTCGCTTAATATCGCCGCGGTAAAAGCATTATATATTAACGGAATTGAGAATTCTCTCGAAGTTGCTCATAACTTAGGTGATAAGGCGTATTGCGCTAACCGCGATAATTATGGCCTCTCGATTGCAATCGGCTCTGGTTGCGGAGTTCGTATGGTTGAACACGCTAACGCCTATGCTTCCCTTGCGCGTGGTGGTTCTTATAAGGATATTGCATATGTTCTAGAAGTTAAGAATTCAGCTGGCGACATAATCGAGTCTTGGGTCGATTCACCGGCCACACGCGTAGTTGATGAACAGGTTGCTTATATGGTGTCCAATATTCTTGGTGATCGTACTGCTCGCTATGATAACGGTGTAGGTTTTGTGGTTCCAGAAGTCTGGACTGCCACCAAGACCGGTACTACCACCACACAAAATGCAGCGGTCGTTAAGGATTCCTTGATTGAAAGTTTCTCGACTGCTATTTCCACCTTTGTCTGGAATGGTAATCATGACGGTTCAGGCTTTTCTGCCCCAATGGGTGAACCTGTTCGCTATGCTGTAGGCACATATATGGAGCGTGTCCACAAAGAAGTTTACGAACCGGATGGCAAGTGGCATTACGGCGATCAACCAATTCAACCAGCCGGCATCCAAACTCTTACGGTGAATGGCAAAACCGACATTTGGCCAAGCTGGTTTAACAAGGACAAAAACTCTGGCATTACCAAAGAGAGTTTAACATTTAATAAATATAACCATCTATTAGCTTCATCCTGTACTCCTCAAGCCTATAAAGTCGAAATAGAAATAAGTAAAATTACTGATCCAATGACTGGCAAGGAGACTTACAATGTACCGGAGCCATATGATCGCGAAAATAGTGATACATGTGACTATGTTGCACCACAGGTTTCCTTATCTATTTTCTCACCAAACATCATTGTAACAATCAATAGGGGGACCAGCCCGATCGCCGGCGCCTCACTTTATGTGGATGGCACTGAAATTTCTAACGGTATTAAGGTCGACTCGGCCGGTAACGCCAATGTTTCATATAAAATAAATGGCACAGAATCTTCAATTAAGGTCCTTATTACTGATGAGGCCGGCTATACTGCCACCGCTGAAGAAACTCTTACCCCAACAAATCCTGGCAATTCTGGTAATTCAGGCAGTAACCCGGGCTACACCGACAAGCCAACTTCTCCGTAACAGAGATTGATGATATAATATTATTATGGAATTATTTATATTGCTAATATGTCTCATAATTTTAACCGAGACGACAATGCTTTTGATTAAAAAATATAAGCCAACCTCAAGTAATAAACGTAAAATCTACATCGATACATCAGCGCTTATCGATGGGCGAATTATCAATATCGCAAGGAGTGGTTTTTTGGATGGTGACTTAATCATCCTAAAAAGCGTGCTACTAGAGCTTCAGCTTCTTGCCGATGGCAAAGACACCGAGAAACGTAGCCGAGCTCGTGCTGGCCTTTCTGCCGCCACCGAGCTAGAGCGCGTGATTAATGTTAATACCGAAATAGTCGACGATACCGGCGGCTTGCGAAAGGTTGACGAAGAATTATTAAAATATGCTAAAGAAAACCGCGGCGCCATTCTAACAATGGACTATAATCTTATCAAAGTAGCCGAAGCTGAAAAAATCGAAACACTCAATATTAACGATCTCGCGCTTGCCACGCGAAGTGAATTTGTGCCAGGTGAAAAAGTCAGACTTCGGATTCTTGACAAAGGCTCCAATAAAGGTCAAGGGGTTGGCCACCTTGATGATGGGACCATGGTGGTAGTTGATAATGCAGCCAATAAAATTGGCCACGAAGTTACAGTTGAGCTTATCAAATTTTATGAAACTCCTGCAGGCAAAATGATTTTTGCCAAGCTTGCGTCAGGTCGACGAGACAATTAAATCCTCACCAAACTCAATTGCGTGAGTATGATTTTCGTTTAAGGTTTTTTTGTATTTATCTACCAATTCATTAATTTTCAATGCTTTTGCAATATCGATTGCAAGATCAAATCTTGTTGAAGCGTTTTTTCTTAACATTTCAAATGGCGTTGTAGTGGAACCTTCTTCTGAAAATCCATGTACGCGGAGCCGCCATGAATCAGTATATTTTTCAAAAATAGTTTCGAGAGTCGCTGGATAACCATGAAAGCTGGCAATAATTGGACAATTGATTGTAAATATTTCGTTAAATTGTTCGCGTGTCATCTTGTGCTCGGTTGTGCCGATTGCACGGTATGATAGAGAGTTAATAATAACAAGACGGAGTCTTAACCCAGGCAAATCTTTTTTCAGAATCTTTACCGCTTCCATTGCTTCACGTACCGCGATATCTCCTGCTGCTGCTAGAACAAAATCTGGCTTATCATCGGACAATGATTCATAAATAATTGCGCCTTCCCCATCAAATAAACTGCCAGCGGTCTGCTCGTCGAAGTAGACAGGCAGCTCATTCTTGTCAAATGTTGTAAAATTTACAACATCACGTGATGCGAGCATAAAATTAAATGCCGCTTCTGCCACTGCAGCGTCCGTTGGAAAAATACAATTTACTAAGTCAGACGGCACCGAAAGTAGCGTCGATATTAAGGCTGGCGATTGGTGTGTAAATCCATTGTGGTCTTGGCGCCAACAAACCGAAGTGGAAAGTAGGTTTACTGCCGGCAGACTTTTCCGCCATGGTACATTCTTAGATTGCTTGATGAATTTTATTTGCTGTAAGAGCTGTGATGCGACGATTGGGAAGAATGATTCGTAACTGCCCATCATAGCCTGCTCGCCATTGATCAAATGTCCCATCATTGTGGAAAACAATACGTTTTCAGAAAGCATCTCTACGATTCTTCCCTTTGGCGACTCTGGCAGATCCCATTTTTTAACCGGCAAATCCCATGCTCTGCTCTCTACGTCATACATCGCGGTGAACTTATTCGATGTGGTTTCATCCGGTGAAAAGAAATAAAAGTGCGGATCGTTAATCATCTCTTGCTTTAATAGCTCGCCAATTCTCTTCGCGGACGATTCTTCTGTCATATCGTAAATCCCCTTTCCTTGTCAAACAATTCTTCAAAATGATAAGAATGCAACCACTCACTCAGTCGCTGCAATTCCTCAGGTTTTTGAGCTGGCTCCTTGAGTGGTACTTGATGCGCATCCTGATGTGCGTTTGGCCCACCTGCGCCCTTCTCGGTTTTTAAAATATAAAATGGTGATTCAACTTCTTGATTTAAAGCATATTGAAACGCTTCTGGTGCATCACCGTCAATTACTACTGGCGTGAAACCAAAACCTCGGATCATATCATTTAATTCTTTTTCGGACTTTCTAGCGTAAATAGTCGGGGCAGAGATTTTGTATCCATTAAGATGCAGTATCGGTAAAACTACTCCATTTCCCTCGCCGCCCACCAAATTCTTTAGGTTCAAAGAACCGAGCGCAGTTGCTGTTTCTAATTCGCCATCACCAATGAGTACTGCTAGAGTTTTTTCTGGATGTCCTAACGCCACGCCGTAAGCGGTTGCTAGTGCATAGCCAAGCTCTCCGCCTTCAGTAATTACTGTTGGGGTCATTGGGCTAGCATGTGATGGGAATCCATCTGGCCACGAAAAATTTCTACAGATATAAACTAGTCCTTCATAATCTAACGCTGCGCGTTTATCTACCTCGTTCAGTTTACCATCTATAAATAAATTTGCCTGCAGAGCTGGAAATCCATGTCCAGGTCCTAAAACAAATGTGTAATTTGGGTCATCGCCGAAATACTCCTTCAAGTTTGCATAGGCAACGTTTATTCCGTGGCAAGTTCCCCAATGCCCAAGCAATCTTGCTTTGATATCCTCGGGTTTTAATGGCCTTTCTAGCAAAAAATTATCTCTTAAATATATTTGCGCCACAGAAAGATAATCACACGCTCTTACGCGTCGATTTATATAGTTAATCTCAGAAATGCCCACGCTAGACATAACCTTATTATAACATAAGCGGCCACTGTTTGTCTTAAAATATGCTACAATAGTTATATGAAAAAAACATTTCGCGAAATTTCTTTTGATGAATTTGAAGAGTTTGTTGAAACCTGCCCAACAAAAAGCTACATGCAAAGTCCGCAAATGTTCAAACGCTACCAAAAAACCGGCCGAGAATGCTATCTTCTTGGCGTCTTCCTAGACGAAAAACTCGTCGTTGCCGGCATTGTAAGCAATATTTACGAACGGTATGGCCATAAAATCTTCACTTTTTCGCGCGGTCCACTTGCTAATTTTTCGAAATACGAAAAAGAGCTGTACTATTTTCTAGATGAAACTAAAAAGTATCTTAAACCAAAACACGGCATCGTGCTCCAAATATCACCAAGTTTATTAGTACCAAGTGCACCAAAAGATTTCGCTGCCAAATTAAAAACCCACGGCTTTAAATACCTTGGCGAATACGAGCAAGTCAAATGGACCTACGCGATTGATTTTAGTAAAATCGAGAATCTCCCGCCGGTTGAGCCGCCTAAACAAAAGTCACCTACTCTTTCACCGGAAATTTCACCAGAATCCGAGCAGATACTAGCGCGTAGCTTCCGCCGTGATCATCGTTATACGATTAAATACGCCACCGAACGCTATGGCATTAAATTGAGAGAGCTCCAACCATCAGAATACGATATTCTACTCAAATTATTGGAAGAATCTGGCCGCCAACACGGTTTTGTCCCGCGCGACCAAAAATTCTTTGAGCAAATGTCAGATGCCTTCGGTTCCGAAGTCTCCGCAGTTGTCGCCGAATTACCAGATGGCACACCAATTGCTGCTGCCTTTTTCATTCTTTACGGCGACGAAGTAATTTATTTGTCCAGTGGGCTTTCACGCGAGCATAAAAAACTTGGTGGGCCACACCTCATTCAGTCCGCCATGATCAAATATGCCTACGCCAACGGATTTAAAAAATACAACTTCTGGGGTACCAATCCAGATCCAGAAAATGGCGTATATAAATTCAAGCAAGGCTTTCATGGCGAAGTGGAAGAATTTGTTGGCACTTTTGCGGCACCTATTTCCCCACTCGGCACCATCTACCTTAAAAAACTCCGCGCCGCCGAACACCGCGATTTGACGTAGAAAGGAATATACATGGAATTTACCACCCTTAATCCCAAAGAATTCACCAAATTTGAAAGAAGCCAGAAAACCGGTAATTTCTTTCAATCGGTTCCCCGCTCGGTGCTCCGTGAAAAAATGGGTTTTAACACCTATCTTGTTGGCGTAAAAGAAGAAAAAAAAGTTCTCGCCGCCGCTCTTATTATTGAACGCGACCACGAAGCTCTTTTACAACTTGGTCCAATAATGGATTATGACAATTCAAAACTTCTCGATTTCTTCCTCGCCGAAATTATTAAATATGCTCGCGAACAGAAATTTATCAAGCTAGAAATCTTTCCGCCAATTGTTTATGCCACTCATCAAATGGATGGCGCGATTATCGATAAGCTAGACACCTCTAAATTGTTCGATGCCTTTAAAAAACATGGCTTTACTCACGAGGGCTTTACGACCGAAGTCGAAAACAAAGCTAATCGCTGGATGTTTATCAAAGACCTCTCAGGCTTAAAAACTCTCCGCGATGCAGAACTCACGATGAACTCCAGCACCCGTAAAAAACTTCATAAGACCACCCGCGAACTAGATATTAAAGTCTTGAAAGATAAATCCGAACTACCAGAATGGCGCGAGGCTCTACTCGAAAGTAACAAGAGAAATGGTATACCTACTCGCGAAGTCAAATATTTTGAAGATTTGTGGGATGCGTTTGGTGACGAAGTGGTTTTTGTCGAAGCTCGGGTGAAAGAAACCGGCGAACTCGTGTCGAGCGAAGTAGACATTTTCCATCCCAACGAAATGGTGGCTTTTGTGGCTGGCACTATTGAGAAAAACAAGCATTATAATGGCTCTACCGCCATCAAAGGTTGGAATATCGAAGAATGCTTGCGTCGTAAACAAACCCGCATGAATCTCTATGGCATGAAAGGTGATTTTTCGCCCAGCAATCCCCTGCTCTTCTTCAAGAGTGGGCTCGGCGGAATTACCGAAGAATATGTTGGTGGTTTTTCGATGGTCTTAAATTCTAAAAAACTCCTCAAAAACAAAGTCAAAAGAAAAATCAAAAAACTAATCAAACACTAACTATAATAATTAATTATTATTTTTAATTTTGTTTTTAAATTGCAATTCTTGAAGAACTTATTATGGCGCCATTTCGGGAAGTACTTCTTCAACATCTCGCGCGAGCGCTTTAATCCATCGCGTCCTTCTGGAAATTTTTTGTAGTATTCTGCCGAATCCATCAATAAATTCCAAATAAAGAACCACTCTAGCTCGGCATGATATTCTTGTACTGCATCCATCTCATCAAAGCGCCGGTAAAGTCCCTCAAGCGTTGGAAAAATATCGAAATAATGAGAACTCCATTCCAGTTTATGTAGTACCGAATCCGGATTTTGATAATACAAATATAACGGTTCGTCAACAGCTGAATATTTATCGGTGTATAGAATTAATGCCGGCATCATATCCATATCCTCATGGATGACGCCTTCAATAAATTTGAATCCACATTTGACATACCACTTTCGGCGAATTAGTACCTGTACTGGGCCAAGTTCGCTCCGAATAAAACGGCTTTTGAAATCTGGCTGTGTAGGCGAAAATGCCGGTATGTGGTCAACGTGTCCGTCTGGGAAGATTTTTTCCAATCCCACCATTACAAAATCTGCGTCAGTTTTCTTGGCTTCGGCCATCAGTTTAGCAACGGAATCTTCGCTTATAGTGTCATCGACATCGATGAACCAAAAATAATCACCTTTTGCTTTTGGAACAGCGAAGTTTCTAGCTGCGCCCGCGCCGGGCGTGGTGCATTTATAAGATCGAATTATTTTAGGGTGCTTCTTTGCCAATTTCTCCGCAATCGCCAATGAATTGTCCGTTGAATTGTTATCAATTAGTAATACCTCACTGCTTCCCTCAAAGTTCTTTAATGCATTTAACACGGACGCCACGCAGCGGTCGATATATTTTTCTGCGTTAAAAATCGGTATAATGATTGAAATATCCATTACTTTTCTCCAATATATTCTTTAATCTTGGCGACTTCATCGCGTAGTAAAGCTGCTTTTTCAAATTCAAGATTGGCTGCGGCTAGTTGCATCTCTGACTGCAACGATTTGATTAATGTCGGCAACTCGTCTTTTGGAATTCGCTTAATATCAAGTTTGTTCTCAACCTGCTTTTCTGGAATAATTGCCCTTAACCCTAAAGATACCTCTTTTTTGATTGAAGTCGGTGTAATATTGTGCTCAGTATTGTATTGTTTTTGGATTTCACGTCGACGATTAGTTTCGGAAATCGCTTTCTCCATACTTTCGGTGATAAAGTTGGCATACATAATTACTTTACCTTCTACGTGCCTCGCTGCACGACCAATTGTCTGTATTAAAGCTGATTCGCTACGTAAAAAACCTTCTTTGTCTGCATCAAGAATTGCTACCAGCGAAACCTCTGGCAAGTCTAACCCCTCACGCAGAAGATTAATCCCCACTAACACATCATAAACGCCCTCACGTAAATCTCGTAAGATATCACCACGCTCTAACGTATCAACATCGGAATGAATATATGCGGTCTTTACACCACGTTCTTTTAAATGGTCGGTCAAATCCTCTGCCATTCGTTTGGTAAGGGTTGTAATCAAAGTTCTCTGGCCCTTGGCAATGCGCTTGTCAATTTCTTCCATCAAATCGTCAATCTGCCCCTCGGAGCCACGTACTTCGATTTCTGGGTCAAGCAATCCAGTCGGGCGAATTACTTGCTCAGCTGGCTCCGGGGAATGCTCGAGCTCATATTCTCCAGGTGTTGCAGAGACATAGATCGCCTGATTAATACGCGCCTGAAATTCACCATAAGTCAGTGGTCTATTATCGAGTGCTGACGGTAGCCTAAAGCCATAGTCCACCAATGTCATCTTACGGGCATGATCGCCGTTGTACATTCCTCTGACCTGCGGTAAAGTCATATGCGACTCATCCACAATCAACAAGAAATCTTTTGGGAAGAAATCCAGTAGTGTTGCGGGTGGCTGTCCAGGCTTCCGCCCATCAAGGTGGCGTGAATAGTTTTCAATTCCCTTTACAAAACCTGTGCTTTCAAGCATCTCCAAATCATATTTAGTGCGTTGAGACAACCTTTCTGCTTCAAGGTATTTTTCGTGACTCCGGAAATAGGCAATTCGCTCGTCAAATTCGGCGCGAATAGTTTTCAAAGCTCTTTCAAGTTGGTCTTTCGGTGTCGCGTAATGTGTATTCGGAAAGATATGAATATGATCTGGCTTTTCTAAGACATCAAACGTCAGCGGGTCTACAATTTTTACCTCCTCCAATTTATCGAAACCAAACTCGAAGCGGTAACCATGCTCGCCATTTGCTGGATATAAATCCACCGTGTCGCCCATTACTCTAAAGTTCCCTCTTTCAAATGCCAAATCATTTCGATGATATTGCATATTGATAAGATAACGCATAAAAGAAATTTGGTCTAACTGCGCATCTGCTGTCCAGCCTTCCTTTTTCTTCCATAATGGTAGCGACATTGCTAAATAATACTCCGGTGCACCAATACCATAAATACATGATACTGATGCAATAACTATAACATCGTTCCGTGTCAACAAAGCTTCAGTTGCTCCATGCCTCAACCTGTCGATTTCGTCATTAATAGCCGAATCCTTTTCAATGTAGGTATCTGTCGACGCAATATAGGCTTCCGGTTGATAATAATCGAAATACGACACGAAATAATGGACTTCATTCTCCGGGAAAAACTCCCGAAATTCTGAGTATAGCTGAGCAGCAAGGGTTTTATTGTGCGCTAGAATCAAAGTCGGTTTCTGTGTATTCTGTATAATATTAGCCATCGTAAAGGTCTTACCGGAACCGGTCACGCCCAACAATGTTTGTTCTTTTATGCCAGACAAAACACCATCCGTAAGCTGTTTGATAGCTCTCGGTTGGTCGCCAGTTGGCTGAAATTTTGACACCAATTTAAACTTTGCCATATCTACTATTATATCATTATAAGCTTTTTATGGCATTACCACTCAATTGGACTCATATTATTCTTAACTAAAAACTCATTGCAACGTGAAAAATGATGATTTCCAAAAAAACCGGCATGTGCCGACAAAGGCGATGGATGCGGGGACTCCAAAATTAAATGCCGCGACGAGTCAATCAGAGATTTTTTATTTCGAGCATCTCTACCCCATAAAATGAATACCAAATGTGGTCGCACCTTGTTCAAATACTCAATGGTAGCCGTCGTGAATACCTCCCAACCTTTGCCACGATGCGAACCTGCTTTATGTGCCTCTACGGTCAAAACGGTATTAAGCAGCAAAACGCCCTGCCTTTGCCAATTTCGTAAGCTCCCAGCCGGATTGGTATGATGTCCAATATCATTATCTATTTCTTTATAAATATTAATAAGTGATGGCGGTACTGGCTGCGAATTAGGCACTGAAAAAGCCAAGCCTTCCGCTGCGCCAGGGGTATGATACGGGTCTTGTCCTAATATTACCACTTTTATATCATTCAAGTCGGTTGTGAATGCCGAGAATACAAGCCCTTTCGGCGGAAAGATGGTTTTATGTTCGTATTCATCGTGTAAAAAAGCCGACAATTCCTTGAAGTAGGGCTTTTCAAACTCTGTTTTTAAAAACTCCTTCCAACTCTCGTGCATGATATAATTATAGCATGGCTAAACTGTATTTTCGCTACGGCGCAATGGGGTGTGGCAAAACGATGCAACTTTTACAAGTGGCATTTAACTACGAGGAACGTGGTCACAAAGTTTGTGTCATTAAGCCTCGTACCGACACTAAAAATGGTACTAAGCTGTTAACCCGCATCGGTCCCGAACGCGAAACTAACTTATGTTTTGATCAATCTACCGATATATATAAAGAGGTGTCCAAAAAATATAAAAAAGTACATTGTGTACTCGTTGATGAGGCGCAATTTTTGACTCCTGCACAAGCCGACCAACTTATGAAAATAACAATTGATTTGGATATACCAGTCATGGCTTATGGTCTTAGATTGAATTTCCGTCAACAAGATGGCGGATTCGAAGGAGCTACTAGATTGCTTCAGATTGCCCACGATATTGAAGAAATCAAAACAATTTGTGAGTGTGGCCATAAAGCCACTCTAAATTGTCGTTTTTTGAATAATAAACTCATGACGGATGGCCCAGATATTTTAATTGACGATGGTAAATCAAAAATCGAATATCGTGCTCTCTGTCCTGCTTGCTACGAGAAATATCTGAAAGGAGACAAATAATGTATATCGTTATAGAAGGTCAAGACGGTACCGGTAAGTCCACCCAAGCTCGATTATTAAAAGATTATTTCGAAAATCAGGGCAAAGAAGTAGTCGTGATGGATGAACCAGATGGTGATTTGCCACAAGCCCACGATATCCATGACATGATTCTGGTTCGTGGTTATAACCTTGAATCTCTAACGAATGTTTTATTGTTTACTGCAGCACGTGTTGAATTATGGCGAAAGATTGCTGAGCCAGTATTGAAAAACGGCGGCGTTGTGATTTCTGCTCGAAATTATTGGTCTACATTAGCTTATCAAGGTTATGGTGAAGGTGTTTCGAAAAGCAAAATTATTAAAATCACTCACGAGGCTTTACCAGACAAATATTGCCACCCGGACAAAGGATTTATCCTAATTGTTTCCGACAAAGTTCGATTAGAGCGCCAAGGCGGTCGCGGCAAAGCTAAAGAAACTTTCGAGGCCAAACCAGACGATTTTCAGCAGCGTGTTAATGCTGCCTATCCAAAAATTGCTAAGGAATTCAACATCCCAATCATTGATGCATCCGGTACTATTGAGGAAGTTTTCAGTTTAATTAAAGAAAAACTATAGTGGTGTCAGTTTAATAAAACTCGTAATAATGTTATAATTAACTTATGCTTAATATGGGAGAAAATGTTTTTGAAGCACAAGAAAAGCGTCCCACCTTTTTTGTAGCTCAATATATTACTACATACTTTTACGTATTGTTTTTCCTATTATTAGTTACCGCCATCTCAGCCTTAATACAGTCGCAACCAGTAAATTATAACGCCGCAAATGCTGTAGAGGCCGATACCGCTATATCTGTTAACGTGGCAGACGCCTGTTCAATCACTAACACCATTGAAATCAACAAGCAACATACTGCCACTGTTCAGGCTAATTCTTATACATCAGATATTGGAGAAACACTAATAAGTGTTAACTGCAACGATATTAGTGGCTATTCGGTCTATGTTGTGGGCTACACGAACGACACAGAAGGCGCGAATACTTTAACGGGAAGCAATACTGGTCTTACAATTCCAACTGGTACCAGCGTAGATGCCACCACGTCTAACTGGGCTATGAAGTTAATACCAGTTAGCGGGATCGATGCCCCGACTATATTAAGTGACAATAACGGTTCCTTTGCTTCCTACCATATAATTCCGGCAACTGCCACCAAAGTGGCAACACTTGCTAATAGCACCGAATCGTCGTCAGAGTTTAAAACTACCTACGCCGTGGCCATCTCTGCTTCTCAATCGGCCGACAGCTATACTGGTCAAGTAAAATATACTCTCGTCCACCCGAGTTATGCTAACGCAGATGGAAATGTATACATGCAAAACTTTACCTTAGCCGATTGTCAACAAAATGTTGGTGTTAATGGAAACCCAGCAAACGTTGGGGACGAAATGACTCTACGTGATAGAAGAGATAATAACGAATATACGGTCCGCTACATTAACGGTGCCTGTTGGATGACGCAAAATTTGCGCATTGCGGGGACAATTAATAAGCAATACTCCAACTTCTCACGAGTAGATAATTTCAATCCGTGCGAGAACGATCTCACGGCTGGGCAAAGTTATGATGAGCCAAGATGCCATGTTTCTGAAGACGATACTTATGGAGTGTGGTATAATTTTGCGGCAGCATCAGCGGGTCAAATTACTGGAAGCTCCAATTACACCAATGCGACTGAAGATATTTGTCCATCCGGTTGGAGACTTCCACAAGATGGCTCTGGGGCTGGTCAGACCAGAAATATAACCAGCTCCACTGTTTATGCAGCGGCATTTAATCCAGTAGGTGGTGGTTCCTACTGGGACAAGACAAATGATGGTAGTGTCAATGGATATTGGTGGTCTTCCACCGCTCAGGGCAATCCGTATCGTTACTACATCTATTATGATGGCACTAACCTCATTAATAGTCCGAATGGTTGGTGGGGGATATATAGATTTGGCGGATATTACATTCGTTGCGTCCGCCTGCAGTGATTATGAATCAAATAACAATAATGGCTTTAAATTAGTCAAATTCAATTCTCAGCAAACTGTGAATTATAAAGCTCCGCATAGAATCCGCCAGTAGCCAACAATTCATCGTGATTTCCCTGCTCCACAATTGCGCCATCACGCATTACTAGAATTAAATCAGAATTGCGAATGGTTGACAAACGATGTGCAATCACGAATGAAGTTCTTCCGTGAGTGAGTTTTTCAAACGAGTCTTGAATTAATTGTTCAGTACGCGTATCCACGTTTGAGGTAGCTTCGTCTAATATCATCATGGGGGGATCGGCTACCATCGCGCGCGCGATGGTGATTAATTGCTTTTCGCCAGCCGAGATGTTATCCGAGTCCTCCGAAATCATTGACTTATAGGTTTTTGGTAGGGCTTCAATAACATGGTTGACGTTACTGGACTTTGCTGCTTGGACAATGTCGTTATATGAGGCGGACTGATTACCATAGCGTAAGTTTTCTTCTACGGTACCGCTAAATAGCCAAGTATCTTGTAAAACCATACCAAACAAACGTCGTACGTCCGCACGCTTCATTTCGCGAATCGGTTCGCCATCGATAGTAATAAAACCAGAATCTGGTTCATAAAACCGCATTAGTAGATTGATGATGGTCGTTTTGCCGGCGCCAGTTGGACCAACGATTGCGACCTTCATGCCGGGCTTAATAGTGGCAGAAAAGTTTTTAATTACCGGTTGTTTTTTATTATAGCTAAAGCAAACATTATGAAATTCTACTTCACCCTTAACATCAGGAATCGTGAGCGATTTTTCGGTATCGGGCTCCTCCTCAGGTTCTGCTAAGAATTCAAAAATCCTTTCACTTGCCGCGAGAAGTGATTGTATTGTGGCGGTGGTTGCCGCGACCTCAGTAATTGGTCGATTAAACCTTGAAACATATTGGATAAAGGCTTGGATGTCACCAATGTTGATGACGCCATCAATAACAAATTTACCGCCAAGTATACAAATTGCTACATATGCAAGGTTGGTGAATATATGTGTTACTGGAAACGATAGGGATGAAAATATCTGTGCGCGTTCAGCGGCTTTCGCGAGTTTTTGATTAACGGCGCCAAAACTCGCCACTGCAGTCCTTTCATATGAATTCGACTTAATAACAATTTGTCCAGAATAATCCTCTTCGATTTCACTATTCAAAGCGCCAAGCGTATTTTGTTGTTCGCGGAAATACTTTTGGGCAAATTTTGTGATTTTTCCTACAGCTAATACTGATAACGGAATTGCCACGAATGAAATCAAAGAAAGTGGCACTGAAATTGATAACATAATAATCATCACGCCAATCAAAGTTGTGATAGATAGCGAAATATCTGCTATTTCCTGTGACATTGATGTAGTGAGTACATCAACATCATTGGTCATGCGTGACAAGGTATCGCCATATTTATGCTTGTCGAAGTAAGAAATTGGTAACCGAGAGATTTTGTCGATGATTTCAGAACGGAGATGCTCTGTGTATTTTGCCGAAACCACCGCAAGGATGAATGCCTGCCCATAATTTAGTAGTGCTGATGCCAAGAACAATATTACAACCACCACAACCTTGCGTCCAATCGAACCAAAATCAATCTCCGGATAAGTATTGACCGCAATATTGGTCATGTCGCCAAGTATTTTTGGAATAAAAAGCGCGAGTATTGCTGAACCAATCGCCAAGATTACTGATAGAAGAATCATAAATCGCCACGGTTTAATAGATTTCAAAAATTGTTTCAATGCAAACTTGATGTCTTTTGCTTTACCAGCCGTTGTACTTCCGTGTCTGTCCATTATTTTGCTCCTTTCTCTGCGAATTTGTTTGCTAGCTTTAATTCATGTGCATACTCATCGTCCGACAATTGTGATTTTACAATACTTTGATAGACGGGGCATTTATTTAATAGATCAAGGTGACAACCTTTCCCGGCAACACGTCCGTTATCGAGCACGACTATTTGCTCGGCGTCTTTTATAGTACTAACTCTTTGTGCCACAACGAGTACCACCGCATTTTCGGTAATCGGTTTTAAAGCGGCGCGCAATTTGGCGTCCGTTTTCATATCAAGTGCCGAGAAAGCATCGTCAAAAATAAAGATATCTGGTTTTTTACAAATCGCCCGAGCGATTGATAGTCGTTGTTTTTGCCCACCTGAGACATTAGTGCCACCTTGTGCGATGCGGGAGTTATATTTTTGTGGTAATTTTTCGACGAAGTCCTTTGCTTGAGCGATTTCAGCCGCTCGTATTACATCTGCTTTGCTTGCATTTGGCGCTCCAAACATAATGTTTGATTCAACGCTACCAGAAAACAGGATCCCGTGCTGCGGTACAAATCCAATCCGCGAAATTAAATCGTCTTTTTCGTAATCCTTCACTGAAACACCGTTTATGAGTATTTCTCCATCCGTTGCTTCGTAGAACCTCGGCACCAGGTTAATTAATGTCGACTTACCAGAACCGGTCGAGCCGATGAACGCTGTAGTCTTCCCCGCTTCTGCCACAAATGACACATTTGAAAGAACTTTTTCGGCTGCGCCAGGATAACAAAAATCTACATTTTTGAATTCTACCGATGCGGACTTACTCGGCACGCCATAAGTTTCGCCGCGCCAATGAATTTTAAAATTAAGATCTAATACCTCACGAATCCTTTCCGCTGATACGTTGGCGCGCGGCAGCATTACAAACAACATTGACATCATCAAGAATGACATCATTACAAAAGTCACATATTGTGCAAAAGCTGACATGTTACCGAGATATGAAAAGTCCTGATGCAGGAGTGAAATACCCACCCAAGAGCATAATAATGTTGCACCATTAAAGATGATGCCAATTAAGGGGTTTTGTAGCTCTAGAATTCTATCTATAAAGATCAATAGTTTTGTTAGCTCATCGTTGGTTTTTTCGAATTTCTTCTTTTCTAATTTCTCGTTATTGAAAGCACGAATTACTCGAAGGCCTGTTAAATTTTCACGCGTAATTAAAGTTATTCTATCAACGATTGTTTGAAAAACTTTAAACTTTGGAATTACTAAAGCCATTATTAAAACTACTGAACAGATAATAGCAGTTACACCAACTGCAATTATCCAGCTCATTTCCGGTGCGGTTTGTATCGCCATAACCAAAGCGATAATACAGAAGAGTGGTGAACGTATCATCATTGATAGGAGCATTGTGATAACCATTTGGATTTGATTTACGTCATTAGTCGTACGCGTAATCAAAGAGGCAGTACTAAATTCCTTCAAGTCACTAACGCCAGCATTGATAATTTTTGCAAAAATTTCCGCCCTTAAATCGCGCGAAAAATAAGCGCCCACTCTTGCCGACAAAAAGCTCGACAAGAATGCAGCTACCGCTGAAAGCGCAGTGAGACCTAGCATTATTAACCCCATTGACCAGATATAATCCATATTTCCGGGCACAATGCCATCATTAATAATCTGTGCCATTAGCGCCGGCAATTGTAGCGTAGTATATACTTGCGCCACGGTTGCGAGAACCAAAATAACCACTTGCCACCAATAAGGTTTTAGATATTTAAATAGTTTCCACATTTGTTATTTTCTCCCACTTTTTAATTTTCTTTTTTCCACATTGATGGACAGAAATGATAATCCGCCAAATATTATATATATATAATATGTGAAAAATCTCCAAACAAGCATAGCCCAGAAAACGTATCCGGCCGACAAAGCTGAAAAAACGATATAAAAGGTTCCTTCTGCCGCTCCGGTATTGCCCGGTGTTGGAATAAAATAAACTGCGCTGGTTACGGCCAGCGTAGTTGATAAACATTCTAGAAAACCCACGTTGCCACCAAATGCTAACAAAACAAAGAAAGGTATAGTGGCGATAAAAAATTGATAAAGTGTAGCGAGTACGATTGTTTGTATAAATAATCCACGTGTTTTTAGTGTGCGTTTGACAGACTTAACATATTCCGCTGTTTCGGTTTCAACACGTTTCACTGCCTCGTCACGGTTTTTGACAATTTTTACTTTTGCAAGTATTCGCACAAAGAGATTAATGAATTTTGCTGTAGCCTTTGGGAAAAAATTTACCGCAATCATCATTAAAGGCCAAAAGGCAAAAAACAATAACCCGAGCCAAGCTGGCACCATTAAAACTGGATTATCGTGCATCGGATTGCCCACCAAGAAAAAGATTATTGCCAAAATCAAAAAACCAATTTGCCCAACAATCATCGCTACGATTGGCACCGAAGTAGCATCGCCAGCCGGCAATTTACTATGTTTACGCATATAATATACCTGAAATGGCTGCCCGCCAATTGCGGCTGGTGTTACGTTGTCATAATATTTACCAAGCATCACGACCCGCCAGGCCAATTTCCAGATTTCACGCCGAGTCATATTTTTTTTGCCAGAAGATCTTTTTATCATCAACACATATTTAAAAAGATTCGCCAACGTTGCCAGAGCAAACATCAAAACCGCAGGTATCAGATACCAGCCATTCAATTCGACTTTTGACAATTCAGTTGCATCCGCAGATTTGCCATATTCATTGACTGCGGTAGCTACAATTACTGCAATATTCAAGGCAATAAATGCAATTATCGCAAAAGTCTTCTTGGAGAGCTTCTTTTTTTGTTTTTCCATATAGTCCTCAGATAACTATCCACGCGCCGCTTTGATATTTGGATACTCGTCGATTAGCACACGGATGCATCCGGCAATCGGAATTGCTACGATAGCACCAATCAAACCAAACATATACATACCGATAACGATAGCAATAAGTATTATTACGGCCGGCAACTTTAAAGCATTTCCTTGAATCTTCGGTGCAACAACATTATTCTCTATTTGTGCATATATTATATATACTATTGCAAATATTATTGCTGCAACCGGACTGCTGAATAGTAGCAAGACAGTAACCAGTGTGCCGCCGATAAACTGACCAAACATTGGAATCAAATAAAATAACATTGTAACCATGCCCATTGGTATCGCCAAGCTTGGTTGCACCTCAGTGAATAGCGAAAGTAGGAATACGATGAGCCCACTAGCACAACCATCAATCACGGCAACGATAACTTGGCGCGAAACGTAGGTAGAAACAACATTCGCCATCTTTGCAAGTACTCTTTTTGCCACTGCGACCGGTTTCTTATCTTCTTCCGGTGAGCCAAGGCTCGCCCACAAAGAATCCAGTAATGCTGGCCCCTCAAGTAGCATCAATAAGGTTAAAACTAGCACGAGCACTATTTTCATCATAAAATCTGCAACATTTCCTACGCTTGTTACCAGATTGTTCCCCAACATCCCGAGCAAGTTATTGGATAGATTTGTTACGGCGTTATTGATTTCACTGTGTAAATCCTGGATTCCGAACGATTTTCCAATATCGTTAATTCCATCCCACCCGCCAAAAGTATTTTCAAAAGTTTGAGGAAAGTTTTGAATAAACTTAGATGTTTCATTTACTACCACTGGACCGACTATTGCGATTACGCCGCCGATTACAAAAACCACAATAAAGTAAGCAAGTACTGCGGATAAAGTTTGGTGTTTTTTTCCACTCTCACCAAAATGCTTATTGAAAAAACCATTAACTTTACGGACTAATGGCTTTAAAGCTAAAGCCAAGAAGAGAGAGGCGCCAACCACTAACAAGCCAGTTTTAGCAGATATCAAAAACAGCACAACTAAACCAATTCCCACCGGAACCAGCCAGAATTTAATAAATGTTTTCAAATCGGTTTCAATTACTTTAGCCATGAACCTCCTCCATATAATTCATTATACCATAGAAATTACGTTTTATTTTAAAAACGCCTGCTTGCGAAAAACATAAAAATAGTATATAATAATAAAATATGCTAGTCTCTGATTTCAATTATGATTTACCGGATGACCGGATTGCAAAGTATCCGCCCAAAAAGCGTGGCACCACTCGGCTTTTAGTTCTTAAGCGTAAAACCGGTGAGCTCCAAGACTCTTTATACAAGAATTTGGATGATTTCCTAAACCCTGGCGATGTACTAATACTAAATGATACTCGTGTTATGCGTTCGCGTCTTTTTTGTGAACTGCCAGATGGTCGCAAACGTGAACTTGTTGTCCTCGAAAAGCATGGCGACGAACCTCAACGTGTTATGTATCGCGGAAAACTCCATGATGGTGATGTGTTGGTTGTGTCTGACAACAAAATTGTCATTGAGCACATAGTGGGCAATGGTATCGCAGAGGTTTCGTCCGATGTGTCACTCGCCGAACTTGCCGAAAAATATGGTGCCGTTCCCTTGCCGCCGTATTTACATCGTGACGCAGATGAAAATGACACCAAACGCTATCAGACTGTTTGGGCCAAGAACATGGGCTCGGCCGCCGCACCTACTGCTAGCCTCAATATGACTGATGACTTATTGAAGCGCATTCAACAAAAAGGCGTTATTGTAAAATATCTTACTCTTCATGTTGGCCTTGGCACCTTTCTTCCTATCCGCACCGACAACATCGAAGACCACAAAATGCACTCCGAGTGGTTCCATATTCCAAAGGATACACTAGAAGCAATTACATTAGTCACGGGCGGGTGGCCGAGCTTGGGGGGCCCCCAATCGAGCCGTAGCGAGAGTGGGGGAAAATGCGAGGACAGGACCCGCCCGAGAGTAATCGCACTTGGTACTACTGTGGCGCGAACTTTAGAATATTATGCTAAGACCGGTAAAACCGAAGGCGAGGATGATATTTTTATCTATCCAGGTTTTGAGTTTCAAATTGTTGACGCATTGATTACCAATTTTCATGCGCCAAAATCAACCGTTCTGATGCTTGCAAGCGCCTTTGCGGGTTGGGATAATCTAAAAAACGCTTATAATCACGCCATAAAAGAAAAATATAATTTCCTAAGCTATGGGGACTCGATGTTTATATGTTGAAATTTGATATTACACACGAATATGAAAATGGCTTTGCTCGCACCGGCGTAATACATACGCCACATGGCGACATCAAGACTCCTGCATTTGTTGGCGCCGCTACTCGTGCTACCGTCAAAGCTCTCACAATGCAAGAAATGCGAGACCTTGGTTCACAAGCAATTCTTGCCAATACATATCACCTATTACTTGCTCCAGGCACAGATCTAATCAAAGAGGCTGGCGGCCTGGCTGAATTTAGCAGCTGGCATGGCCCAACTTTTACCGACTCTGGCGGATTCCAAATCTTTTCTCTGCCGGATGTAAAAATAACCATGAATGGCGCTAAATTTAAATCGCATATCAACGGTGATAAATTTGAAATGACACCCGAATCCAGCATGCAGGCACAATGGGCGATCGGCGCAGACATTCATATGGCATTTGACCATCTTGCAAAATCCGAAAATCACAAAGATATGGAAATCGCAATGCGTCGCACGCACGATTGGCTAGATCGTTGTGTCATCGAGCATCAGCGTCTGTCCAAAACAATAGCGAAAAACGCAAAAGCAGAACAGTACCTCTATGCCGTAGTCCAAGGTGGCACTTTTAACGATTTGCGTGCCGAATCAGCTAGATATTGCGCATCAAAAGAAGTCGATGGTTTTGGTATCGGCGGAGTCTTTACGGCGGACGGAATGGCAGAAATGCTCCAGACTGTTCATTCGATTTTGCCAAAAAATAAGCCTCGCCACTTGCTTGGTATGGGCCAAGAGCCAATTGACCTATTTGTAGGAGCAGAATTCGGTTGTGATACATTTGATTGTGTTGGACCCACCCGTATGGCTCGTAACGGCTCACTTTATACAAATGACGGCCGCATCAATATCAAAAATGCCAAGTTTACTCACGATTTCTCTCCGGTCATGCCAGGCTGCGAATGCGAATGTTGTAAAAATTACACTAGAGCCTATTTACACCATTTGTTTAAGACTGACGAAATCACCGCAAAAGTTCTTGCGAGCATTCACAATGAACATTTTGTTGTAAATGTCGTCGATAATATCCGCGCTTCCCTACAAAACAACACCTTTGATGACTATAAAAACGAGTTCTTGAATAGGTATTATAATAATTAATTTATAAGTCTTGAGCAAGCCCGAGAGAATTTTTGTATTTTTTAGGAAATTTTTACAGCGAGCCCTCAGCCGGCGTGAGACGTAAAAAATTCCGTTAAGAAAAATACAAAAATTATCCCGGCGCGATGTGAATAAACTTATAAATTAATTATTATAATACCAAATAGCCCCGTTTGGATTATCGTTTAGAGCAATCCCTTGTTTTAGCAACAAATCGCGAATTTCATCAGACCTTTTAAAATCTTTTTCTGCACGTGCAGCATCTCTCTCACGAATCAATTCGTAACTTTGTTTTGCAATATCTGGCGTATCTGTAATTAATCTTAGACCAAATAATGCATCGACTTTTTTCCAATCATCAAGTGATAAGTCCGAATTATCAATAATTGCACATGCCTCAGCAGAGTTTAGATTATTATTGACTGCGGCGAGTATGTTATCAAAAACACTCGCCACATCCGATTTTTCCTTGTCACCGTTATTAAGCTGATAGCATTTAGCAATCTTCGCTCGCCAATTCGCTCGACGATTCCTTGCCGCTTCTAGAGAATCAAAAGTGAAATTCCGTGTGCCTTGGTAGTGACCAGAAAGAAGCCACATCTTGTAATCCATCGGCGAGAAACCACGGCTAGCCAAATCTTCCAAACTATATACGTTACCAAGTGACTTAGAAATTTTTTGTCCATCAATCGTGATGAAATCGCAGTGCATCCAATAACGCGCTAGTTCCTTACCATACGCCGCGTAAGTCTCGGCAATTTCATTGGTATGGTGCACCGGAATGTGATCAACTCCGCCCGTGTGAATGTCGATTGGCTCGCCAAGCTCTTCATGAATAATCGTCGAGCATTCCAAATGCCAACCAGGATATCCAGGGCGTCCGAGATAATCCCACCGCATCGCATGATCCTCGCCCTCGTGAATAAACTTCCAAACTGCAAAATCTGATGCATTACGTTTTTTATCCGAAAAGCCAACACGAGCGCCTGCTTGCAATCCATCCAAATCTAATCTCGCAAAATCCGCATATGAAGGCATCTTTGATGTATCGAAATAGATGCCATCTTGAGTCTCGTACGTGAACCCATTTGCAGTCATCAGATCAACTGCCCGCATATCCGCTTCGATAAAATCCGTTGCTCGAGCTACAATATCTGCCGGCAGAAACTCCATTGCCGCGTAGTTAGTCAAATACACATCTATATAATGCTCTGCAATTTCCCATACAGTCTTACCTTCACGCTTTGCCCCTTTCTCGAGTTTATCTTCTCCCTCGTCAGCATCGGATACTAAATGCCCGACGTCAGTTAGATTCAAAACTCGAAGAACTTTATAATCATTCATTTTTAAAGTTCTAACAAGCAAATCCCAATAAGTGTATGCCGCAAAATTCCCGATATGAGGAGTAGCATAAACGGTAGGACCACAAGTATAAACCTTTACTACATCACCAAGAGGTTTAAAAACTTCAGTTTTACGGGTCGCGGTATTATATAGTTTTAGCATGTAATTCTTCCTCCAATATTTCACGTATTTTATTGTATTTTTCATGTGAAAAACCATGTTTTCCATCTGTAATAATCGTTGTGATATTACAATTATCTTTAGCGGCGCGCGGAATGTTGTATGACGCAATTAGTATGTCTTTGCCACCGTAAATCATAGTTATTGGTAATGGTAAATCTATTAAAACCTGATAATTTTTACGATTTTTTACAATTTTTTCTACCGAATCATTAAAAGCTTTTTCCTTAATAATTGAATGGTCCTTTTGTGCCAAAGCGGTCCTAAATGTATTCATCGCTTCATCAAATCTGCTATCGTCCAAATCTTTTGGTGTAAAAGTTGGTGGTGACACCAGGATGAGTTTATCAACTAATCGGCGGTGTTTATCTGCATAACGCGTTGCGATTAAGCACCCCATCGAATGTCCAACCAGAATTAAAGGTGTTTTAATGTTCAGTTTTTTTATTGAATTATCAAGTGCCAACAACTGATTTGTGTAATTGTAGTTTATTCTATCTGATTTATATGACTGCCCAGAGCCCAGTAAATCAAACGTTACAAATCGTACGTCTTTTAAGGAAACAGTTCCTTCTAAATACATCAATGCCTTTTGAAAAGTTCCCGAATCAGATGCAATTCCATGCAAAAAAAACACAGTTAAACGCGGGGCTAACGAAGCAGAATAATCATGCGTCTTTTTTAACTCGAGCGGACGTTTCAATATATCGTGCCGAATATTCATTACGCTTCCTCCGCAAGAAGCTCAGGCACAATGCGAACCAAATCTGTCAATACTTCATCATAAGAAGTGTCATAAGTTCTAAAACCGGCGGCGTATTCATGACCACCACCGCCAAAATAACCTGCAATTTTTTCGGCAATTGCTGCACCGGGTGCACAGCGTATTTTGCCGGTCACTTTGCCGTCCGGGTAAGTTTTAATTGCTACTGCAACTTTCACGCCTTCAACTAGCCGTAATTCTTCCAAAATTAAGACATTTGGATTGTATTCATCAGAATATTCACGAATATCATCCCATGGTATCAAGACAGTAGCCAATGCGCCATCCAACGAATAGTCAATCCTTTTGATTAAGTCTGCCTTATAATCCAAAATACGTGGTGACTTTTTCATATATTCACGGCGCATCTCCTCAAGTTCCGACACATTAGCATCCAGCTCTGTGAGTTCTGCCATAATTTCAAAAGTCCGTGCTGTTACCGTAGCACTTGTGAGTCCCAACGTGTCAGACATAATACCTTGCATGATAGCTTCTGCCGCTGGCTTTGAAATCTCCAAATGATTCTCACGCGCAACTTCATAAATTAATTCCGCACAAGCAGGCTTAATATCGATTATCGAATCGTGCGAGAAATCCAAATCATCAGCAGTTTCGTGATGATCAATTACTAAGACGGGTGCTGTATATAAACGATTCCGAATTGCCGTATCGTCCATTAATTTCGACAGCAGAATTGCCGCAGCTGTGTCGACGATGATGTACCCATCTGCTCGAAAGTCAAATTCATTAGTGACCCTAGACCAATCTGGAAAATAATGTAAATATTTCGGAATATCTACTGGGCAATAAAGCGATATTTCGCAATCTTTCAATAAATAGTCAATGGCAATTGCACTACCAAGTGAATCTCCATCAGGGTTTTCTGCCTGAATAATGCAAATCGTTTTTTTATCTTTAACAAAATCACTAAATAATTGATACATATATCTTATATTATATCACACGCTCTAGACAACGTTTCGGCGGTGATTAACTTTCCAAGCGCGAATCTTGGCGAAATGTGCCGCAAGTGCATCGGTGGTCAACTTGTCTCCCAACATTACAGTATCTTGTGGATTAAAATTATGTTCTTCCATGGTGGCTGTAAGCTTCGTTGAAAGTGGCTTTTTGGCCCACCACACGCACGGAATACCTAGTGGTTCACAAAACTTTTTCATAAATTTTTTACGGCCATTATTTGAAATCACCACAACCTTGACGCCGGCACTTTTTACATCCTTAATCCACTTAATTAGTTCATCGGCAGGCTCTTTCTCTGAATGGAGCCTTAGGGTATTGTCTAAATCGCACAATAATAATTTTACTCCAGCATCATTTAGAATCTCTGGCGTTACATCCTCGAACCTTTCAAATTTTTTGTCAACGCAAAATAAACACATAATATTATAATACCACAGACTTAATAATTAAATAAAGCACCGCCGTTGTAAATGCTGCCGAATCAATTCTGTCTAAAAAGCCACCGTGTCCATTTGAACCGCCTACCACCAGTTCGGGTTTTTCGAAAAACTTATTTTTTATAACGACCTCATTAGAATCTTTAATAGCAAACTTTCGCTTCAGATAACTTTCAAACAAATCACCCACTACCGCCAAGGGAGTTGCTAGCAAAAAGACCCATTCAGTAGTAAAATTTCCTCTTATCGCATACATGGTAACCACCATTGCAAACGAAATTGTTACTCCCATAATTGTTCCCTCCCAAGTTTTATTCTTGGAAATTTTCGGAAACGGTCGCGAGGCACCAAATACTTTTCCACCAAACGCTTTTCCAAAAAGATAAGACGAAATGTCATACCCAGGTACGCCGAGTGCCATATACCAAATTATAATAGAATCTGCTTCACCTACAAATAGGATGCTTACTAGGATAAACAACAGCTCCAATGTTGCGAGTAAGATGCCAATGGGGTGACATTTTTGTTTAAAAAAACTAAAAAGTTCAATAATTGCTACCGCTGCAAATGCTGCATATAGAATCTTAAAAGGAATACTGTCGAAAGTATAAATCGCCACCATCGCTACAACGAACAACACCACCCCAACAGCTACTCGCACCCGAAAATTATCGCTCATAGCATGATTATATCATAAGAATTCAAATCAAAATTAATCTGCGCGCTTCATCGTTGGAAATGGTACAGCTTCGCGGCCCGGTACACCTTCAAGCAGCCAGAAATTCCGTTCTGAATTACCCCAGCCACAAGCCGGCGGCATACCATATTCTAGCATCTCCACGAAGTCTCGGTCGAGCATTTGGGCTTCTTCGTCTCCCGCATCACGTGCAGCTTGTTGCTCTTCGAAACGTCCAAGTTGGTCTAGCGGGTCGTTTAATTCAGAAAATCCATTACCCATTTCGGTCCCAGCAATTACTGGATGGAATCGCTCAGTCACCAGTGGATTATCTGGAGATTTTTTTGCAAGTGGCGACAAACTTAAAGGCTCTTCGATCACCCAATACGGGCCAGCCGAAGTTTTGCGAATTAGTTTCCAAACATCATCAATCAAATGCGGAGTAGAAGTATTATTGAGCTTACGAACAAATTCTTCTTTCTTCAAATCTTTAGCGTCCCAGTTTTCAAGCAAAATCTTAATTAGTTGCTCTCGGTCTGGGTTAAACACATCAACGTCGAATTTTTCACGAAGCAAATCAGCGTATTTATAACGTGGCCACTCGCAATCCAAATTAATATCAAATCCACCCACATGGAATTGTAAGGTTCCCCAAGTCTTTTTTGCAACGTATTTAATCATTTCTTCATATAATTTCATGCCGTCTTCATAATTCTCATACGCAGCATAAGACTCAAATGCGATATGCTCTGGCAGATGCTCATCATCTACGCCTTCATTGCGGAATCTTGGCCCAATATCGTAGACTTTTTCAAATCCACCACCGAGCAACCTCTTTAATGGCAATTCGTGCGAAATACGCAAATAAAAGTCTTCATCAAGCGCATTCATATGTGTCACGAAAGGAGTTGCATCTGCTCCACCGGTAGTATGCTCAAGCACCGGAATATTGATTTCAATAAAACCATGTTCATTCATAAACTCGCGCGTTGCTTGCCAGAACCGTGAGCGACGCACCAACCTTTCTCTTACCTCGGGATTTACATTCATGTCGACATAGCGTCTACGGTAACGTTCTTCCTTATTAGTAAACTTTTCAGGTAGGGGGCGTAAAGATTTCGTCAAAAGTCTCACAAAATCTGAAAACACCGATATTTCGCCAGTCTGCGACTTGTCTACTTTGCCAGTTGCCTCAATAAAATCACCAGTGTCGAGTAGCCTTACATCCTTAGCGCCAAGCATGCCTGCCGGAGTTTCTTCCGACGAGGCGCGCATAAATATTTGTACTTCGCCGGTATAATCTTTAAGTTTTAAGAATACTAATTTTCCAAAAGAGCGAATCGCAACAATTCTTCCGGCCACGCAAACTTCTTGACCAGCTTTTTCGTCAAAATGATTAATGACATCGCAAATCTTAGTATTTCGCTGGCTCTTTGATGGGTACGGCTCAATTCCCCGCTCGCGGAGTTCGTCTAATTTTTTTAATCTCTCGTTTCGATAATCTTCTAACAACATAATCTTATTATACCATAAAATTCCCCTTAGCTCCACCACCAGTTGAAAAACGATCAGGCTTATGCTACAATCATAATATAAAGAACGGAGATAATAATGATAGGCCTCAATAGCTTAGGTGGTAATACTACTACTAATCCGGATTCGTTAAAAGCTAGCAATGACATGGCTGCTGCATGGGCTAGCCTTGCAGATAATTCAAATGAACTATTCAATCCCAAACCACAATCATCTCCGAATAATACACAATCAAAACCAGAACTATCGCCAGATGAGAAAGAAAAACTCGGTCGCAAACTCCGTAAAGAACTTCTTGAAACGGCCGAATTAGCATCTAAAAAACAGTCCGAAGCATATAAATATCTTTATGAATCATTAAGCAACTCTGGCTACAACGCTTTAGCAACGACGGTTGACGGTTTCAGAAAAAATACTGTAGACCTAGATGCGGGACGCATCAAGTCTCTAATCGATTATATAGATCTAAAATTTACTTCTGGACCAGGCGTAGATAAATCGCGTGCAGAAGCTCGTGAAAACTATCAAAAAGCCTCAGTTGCTTACGCTGGAAAGATTGAAAAATCATTAGAATACGCCGGGCGAGGGCTGCTACTTTCAAGTGGAGAAACAGCATCCTGCCTTCTCAAACTAAGAAAAACTCTTCCAGAAAGTCAGCTGGCGACCAGCAAAGAGCTCATTGAGTATTTCGATAACCCATCCGAAGAAGCAAAAAAACAGCTCAAAGAAAACCTAACTGGGCACGATAATCTTATAGGAAAAGCTTTTCACTCGCTTACGAAAAGTACGGAAGAAGAAATGCCTCGTAGTAGTGGCATCTCGGATACGGTATATAAAATTGGTGCTACTACTAGGGGTGGGCATGAAGGCCTATACGGGGCATTAATTGACTATTATGAATTCAAAAAAGACAATCACCAAGGTGACAAAACGGTAGAATCTCAGTCGTCACAAACATTTCAACCAAATAACCCAACCGTCAATCGCCCCACTGGCTCCAAGATGATGTCAGCTGAAGAATTAAAACAAATAATTATTTAATTTCAACTATCTTAACTTTTTTATCGTTAAAATCGAAAGTGTCGCCAACCTTGCGCCCAAAAATTGCTTTGCCGATTGGTGATTCATTTGAAATTTTGCCACCGAACGGGTCAGCTTCCGTTGGCCCGACCAAAGTATAATTAACTGTCTTTCCGCCCATATCGAGTGTCACCGTGGAGCCAAGTGCAACCGTGCTCTTTTTACCACCACGAATAATCTTCGCATTCTTCAAAATTTCCTGAATTTCAAGGATGCGCCCCTCAGCAACTTTTTGTTCATTTCTTGCCGAGCTGTACTCTTCATTCTCAGACAAATCACCAAAAGCTCGCGCGGTCGCGATGCGCTCGGTGATTGCTGGACGATTTGCGATTAACTCTGCGAGCTCATCCTCAAGCTCCTTTTTGCCTTCAGCTGTCAAATTAATACTCTTTTTAATCATAACCAAAATCTCTTAATTAATACTAGTATAGTTTATAGTAAGTCAGAAAGTTTGTCAATAGAAATTTTGGACGTTTTACCACTAGCGCGTTCAACTACTTCCGCGGTGCCATCGGCCAATGTTTTATCAGAGATAACTACTCTATATGGTATACCCATCAACTCGCTATCGGCAAATTTTTCACCTGGGCGTACGTCGCGATCATCAAATATTATTTTATCTGTATTCTTGGCATAGAATTCTTCGGCTTGTCTTGTTCCCTCTTCGCCAATCCCCACCAGATATATTTGGAACGGCGCCACAGATTTTGGCCATACTAGACCTTTGTCATCGGAGTATTTTTCGGCAATTACGCCCATCAATCTGGATACACCGATACCGTAGCAACCCATATAAACGGTTTGCAAATGGTTCTCTTCGTCGGTATATTTCAAGTCTAACGGTTCAGTGTATTTAAATTTAAGCTTAAATATGTTTGCCACCTCTGCACTAGTATCTTCGGTCAAATCTTCGCGCTTTGCACCCAAATCCTTCAAGGTCTCGTCGTTCAGGACCTCTTTATTCAGTACCACGCTCTTGTTGGAATTATAATATATAGTATCTTCGCCCACGTCAAGTAAAGTTTGGTATTCATGCGAATATTTTGAGAAAATTCCACCGCTTGCAAAAGTCTCATAAGTGCAGTCGCCAAGTCCAACTCGCTCAAATACTCGTTTGTACGCCCCTTCAACCTTTGTGTAAAAATCATTCAAATCAGCTTCGTCGGTATGAAAACTGTACAAATCTTTCATCAAGAACTCTCGTCCACGCAAAATCCCGGATTTTGCTCTGAGTTCGTTTCTGAATTTAGTCTGGAATTGATAGACGTATACCGGTAAGTCCTTGTAGCTCGAAATATAGGTTTTCAGCATGCTTACCATTGGCTCTTCGTGTGTTGGCGCTAGCCCCAACTCTCCACCTGAAGCAAGCTCGGTCTTAAACCAAATATCTACTTCTTGATCTGAAAATCTTCCAGTTTTTTCCCAGGGCTCAGGGTTTTGCAAGGCGGACATCTGTACCTCTTCGCACCCTAAGGCATTTAATTCATCACGAATAATATTTTTAATATTTTCAATCACCGCGAGACCGAGCGGTAAATAGTCATATACCCCAGCCATCTCCTTATGAATAAAACCAGCCCGAAGAAGTAATGCCCCATTTTTAGCATTCTCGTCCTTTGGCGCTTCGCGCAAAGTCTTGATAAAAGTGTTTTTTAATCTCATAGAGATATTATATCATATTTACCCAAATCCGAGCACATACAATAGATAAAAAGCCACACCATTTTTAATCATGTGGGTCAAAATACCAGCATAAATAGTGCCGGTTACTTCGCGCAACACACAAGCTACTACGCTAAGCGCAAATACATTTACGCTTACGTTCCACTGAAAATGCAACAAGCCAAATAAAGCTGACGTTATCAGGATTGCTCCTACCACGCCCATGCGCGCCCTTAACCTACCATAGAGCCACCCACGAAAAATGATTTCTTCAACTATCGGCGCGAGTACTACTAACACTAAGAAGGCAACTATTCTTTCTGGGCTAGTCATATATGGGGTAAATCCAGTTGCTTGCGATTGCTCTGCGTTGAACCATGGGAACAAGCTAAATAAATATACTAACCCTATTGCAAGAATGGTAGATGCAATGTATGCCACAGGCGAAAGCCCAATATCGGTCCAAGTTGGTAAACCGCTAAGCCCAAGTTGCTCACGTTCTTTGACACTCGAAACGCTTTCTTGTTCGTTTTTCTCTGGCTTCAAATCATTTTTAGCCTTTTTCTTAGTACCATCAATCCATTTTTCTTTTAACCTTGGCGGTATTACTATAACCATCACAAGAGTCAATACATATGTTGCAAGAGAATAGATGCCAGACAGCACCGGCTTATTGAGTTGGTCGAGTCCGACGAATAAGCCCATAATAGAACCTATTACAAACTGTGATACCACTACCGAGCAAAACACCCAAATGATGAGAAGCAGAACGTATCTTATAGTATACCAGCATCTCGGAGCGGCCTTGCGCGTTCTTTTGTTTGTTTTCTTTTTGCCCACACTACTTTTCATTTAGAAAAACCTCGTTATATCTAATATTGTTACGATTGCAAGGAGTGCTAAAAGCACTAGCATCGCCCGTGAAACGATTTTTTGCTCGGTCTCCTTGGTTAGTTTTTTGCCACGCAATTTATAAATGCCAATCAGTAGCCACCTGCCACCATCTAGTGCTGGTATTGGCAGGACATTCATGCAAGCTAATGAGATCGAAATTAGCGCCGTGAGAAATGCAAGATTGGTTGGACCGGCCGCCGTGAATGATGGAAATAGAACCCCTATAATTCCTACTGGCCCTGACACAGAGTCGCCAACAGAAGAAAGCGCTTCCTGCCCGCTTTCACGTGTTGCCTCGTCAAAGCTAAAGAGTCTACCAGTGCCAGTAATTAGGTTCCAGAGCAAGTCACCAACACCTTTAAAAGTTTCACCGGTGATTTGAAGAGTGAGTCCCGCTCCTACGATTGGCGCGCTCCAAGTGGAATATGCAAGTGCTTGCGATGACTGCATCGCAATGCCAAGTAAGTAGTCAGCATCAGTATCATTTAGGGTGGCAGTAAGTTCCAATTCTTCTATAAAAGTAGGCGCCACGCCATCTGCGTCAACCGGCCCAGTCAAAATACACTTTTCATAATCAGGATTCGCCTGGCAATCAATCGTTCTTTCTATTTTGTATGTAACAGCTTCTTCTGGATGTAACTGATTGTATGTGGTTACATCGCTTGGATAAACAATTTCCGTATCGCCTGCACCAATAATAATGTCGCCTTCTTTCATTCCGGCCACTTCTGCGGGTGAGTTTTCCAGTACTTGCATAATCTCAACCCGTCCGCCGGTAGTACGCGTGTCGGCATCAATTATGAATTGCCCTTCCAAAAACTGTGGCATACCAGTCCAGGTCAAAATTGTAAGAATAATCCACGCCACTAGCCAGTTCATCGCTACACCGGCAAACAGAATCTTAGTCTTCTTCCAGAAATTCGCAGCACCAAAGGTGCCAACTCTTTCATCTTCAGCAGATTCGCCATCCATCTGACAAAAGCCACCAATTGGCAGCCAGTTTAAGCTAAAAACTAACCCATCTGCGACTAGCTTTTCCCTACTTTTCACCTTTATAGTCGTTTTGCTGGCCTTCTTTGGCTTTTCGGATTCTTTTTTGTCGTCCTCTGGCAAAACAGTTTTCATTATCCCATTATTCCCCCATTCGGATTTTTTGAGTTTGCGCCATTTATGGGTGGTTGGGTCTTTTATCCAAGCCACTGCGCGTGGTGGAAATCCAATACCAAATTCTAGTACCCTCACCCCATTTTTTCGAGCCGCTAAAAAATGCCCAAACTCGTGCGCCGTCACCAAAAACATTAAAACAAGCAAGCCAACGATAACGCCTACAAAAATATCCATATATCTATTATAACACTACTTTCCGAATCTACGGTTACGCTTTTCGTATTCTTCTAAGATTTCTTTAATATCTTCGCCACCCATCTCTGGGAAGTATTTCTTAATAAACATGAATTCGCTGTATGCTGCACGCCACAACATGAAACCGCTAATTCTCTCTTCGCCCGAAGTCCGAACCACCATATCGACATTTGGCACTTCTGGATGATAAAGGTTGGCACGAATCGTTTCAGGCGTAATTTCGCCGGCTTTTCGCGATGCAGCGTTAGCTGCGTCGGCAATCTCTTGCTCACCACCGTAGTTAAAACAAAAACTCACCGTGATGCCGGTGCAATCCGCAGTAATCTTTTCGGCTTTTTCAATTGCGCTTGCAATTTTGGGCGACAACTTATCTTTGGAACCAAGTATTATCATCCGCGCGTTTTTTGCGGCCAGTTTTTCAGCATATTTCAAAATCTTAGTCTCGGCAAGCTTCATTATGTATGAAACTTCTGCCTCACTTCGTCCCCAATTCTCGGTCGAAAAAACATAGAAAGTAATAAACTTGATATCAGCCTCTGCTGCCGCTTCAACCAATGCTTTAATTGCATCAAGGCCTTTTTTGTGGCCTTCAATTGTCGGTAAGCCCTGAGACTTAGCCCAGCGCCGATTTCCGTCGGCAATAACTCCTAAATGCATCAAACTCATATTTTCATTATCTCATCGGTCTTAGATTTAAATGCAGTATCGATTTTGTCGGTAAAATCTTTAGTTAAATCGTCAATTTCCTTTTCGGCACGCTTCTTGATATCTTCGCTTAATTCTTCAGCGGCTTTCAAGCCTTTACGCGCATCTTCACGAATATTTCGAAGCGCCACCTTTGCTTGCTCAACTTTTGTCGAAGCCGTTTTGACAATTTCCTTGCGACGCTCTTCAGTTAGTGGTGGAATTGGCACACGAATCACGCGACCATCATCAGCTGGATTTAATCCGAGCGCTTGGTCGTTGCGAATTGCAGTTGAAATTGCCTGGATAGTAGACGGATCAAAAGGCGTCACAACGAGCAAGGTTCCATCGGCGGCCGTCACGTTGGCAACCTGGTTTAGTGGCATAAACTGCCCGTAAGCCTCCACCTTGATTGAGGCCAACATGTCTGGATGCGCTCTGCCAGTGCGCACCTTCTTCATCTCATCATTAAATCGCGTGAGAGCTTCTTCCATCTGTTTCCGCTCTTTGCTAATATCAAACATAATAACTCCTTGTTTATATTACTATTATAACATAATGCCCCGAGTTTTTAAAAACAGCTAATACTACAAATGTAGCGAAAATCTCTTGATTATTTATTCTGTTTATGCTATATATTAAAGTATGAAAAGGCCAAAACAAACACTTTTATCGAAAATTATTCTAAACAGTTTAATGATGGCGGGACTAATAAATGCTGCGATTGGGCTAGTAGCGAATACGGCCTCCGCTCTGGAGTATACCTCGAGTCCAGTACCGGTCAGTTTTACCTACAGCGACGTGTTAACGGTATCTACCGGTGGCGATGTCTTAATTCCGAACTTGGTCCCAGGCAATAGTACTATTAGTGCTAATAATTATGTAATCACGGTTAGTACGAATAGTGTAGCCGGATATACACTGTCTGCTTCCGTGGGCTGTGCTAGTGGTGATGGGTGCTTTAATTCTAAAACATTAGGTGATGGCAACAATAATAATTTTGCTATGGTGGAATCTACTACAGCCTTAACTCCGGGCAGATGGGGTGTTTCATTTGACGGTACGGCAACCACTAGCTCTGTTTTTCAAACCTTACCACTTTATTCTGATACAGCTGAAACCATTAACCAAACTACCAATGCTAGTGGTACCGCTGCTATCGGATATCATGGCACACAAGACACCACCTTTCGTATCGGTGCCTATGCCGACGAAAACCAAGTCGCCGGGACTTATACCAATTCAGTGAATTTTTATGCTGTGGCAAATATTGTAATTACGCCACTGGGCGAGTGTAGCTCCACGGAGTCTTGCATGCAGACCTTTACAGCCGACATGTGCGAAGCTCAAGCTTCAGACGCTCCTGTAACCCTCACCGATGCTCGTGATGGTAATACCTACACCGTCCGCTACCTCCAAGGCGCTTGCTGGATGACGCAGAACCTAAGGCTAACCAATACGGTAAGCTCACAATATTCAAACTTTAGTACTAATTCCACCTTTAACCCGTGTGTGGGTGACTTAACCGCAGGCGGTTCTTACGATGAAGCAAGATGTCATGATTCGGGAAGTACTGAAACGGGTGTGTGGTACAACTACGTTTCAGCTTCGGCTGGCACCATCACAGGAAGAAGCAACTCTACAATTGCCACTGAGGATATCTGCCCAGCCGGATGGCACTTACCAAACTATGACACGACTAAGCCAGCAGGTTCCGTTAATAGTCTACTAGATTTGCAGGATAAAGATTACTTCTCCCCAGTTACCGGCGGCTACTACTACGGCAGTAGTATCGACATTCCCGGCAGCGGTTATTGGTGGTCGTCTGTCGCCTACGGTAACATGGAACGCTACCACCTGTACTACAATGGTAGTAGCCTGGGTACCGTCAGCAGCCTCAGGAGCCTCGGGCTCTATATTCGCTGCGTCCGCCTCTAGTTTTACTCTATCTAGAAATTAAAGCCAGAGATATCCAAAACACTATTGCTTTTTTCCACTCGTGTGCGATAATAATAGTATGAGTATAAAGAGAGTTGTGTGTAGCTCAATGTTTGTTGTTAGCGCAGCGAGTGCTATTAGTTCGGTAACGCTTTTTTGTACTGAACTATCAACTGATGCTTTGAACCCCGGCGTCGGCATGGCCGCCACAATTAGCCCTTCTTCTACTATTGAAATCAGTACTAATAATGTTTCGCTAGATATTGTTCCAAGTATTAATGGTACGTTTGAGAGCGACTACACTACGATTAGCACATATACAAATACTACTAATGCCTGTACGGTAACTATGAACACGACCTCTACTAACCTTACTTCTGGCGAGGATGTCATTGCCACATTGTCTAGTTCTGTTTCGGAATCTAACTTTACCAAC
This sequence comes from uncultured Candidatus Saccharibacteria bacterium, assembly GCA_946414345.1. Classification (GTDB taxonomy): domain Bacteria; phylum Patescibacteriota; class Saccharimonadia; order Saccharimonadales; family Saccharimonadaceae; genus Nanosyncoccus. The sequence goes on from CAMKOB010000006.1 coordinate 41,975, forward strand.
GATAGATGGGGATATCGCGTGGGTGGCACCGGTGATTATAATGCAGTTGCGGCGAGCAATCCAATTGCCACCTATACTCAGTATACCGGCTCTACGGCACAAGACATTGACGTCTATTTTGCCGCCAAGTTTACTAATGCAATTAAAGCTGGTACATATACAGATACAGTGACTTTTATTAGCACCTGCGTCCCAGACCTAGTTACCGACATTCAGGAGCTTGAATATATGCAAGAATTCGCCACGCTTACCAGCGGTGAAAAGGTTGCCGTAATAAACTCTATGACTCTGAACCAGCAATATCAATTAAAAGACAATCGCGATGAAAAAGAATACTATATCGCCAAACTTGCCGACGGCAACGTTTGGATGACGCAAAATCTAGACCACGATATCGTCACTACGCCAGGCTTTTATACATATGCCAACACGGATATTGGCCATGGTGCCACGACGGACACATCTGCCATCTGGACCGCCGTCAAAGCGACCTATGATTCTGCCCATATAGCTTGGGTCTCATCTTTCACTACCCCAGAATCTTTCAACCCAGGTGATGTTTGTTGGAATGGTTCCTTCGGTGACAATAATATATCTACCGGTACCGTGGCTTGTGGCAATGACAAACATTACCATATCGGGAACTATTACAACTGGCCGGCTGCAGTAGCAATGAACAATAGTAGTGATTATATGAATACGTCGATTGATGTGGAGCAGTCCATTTGTCCTGCTGGCTGGAGGTTGCCTATTGGTGGTACAGCCAATACGGGCTCTGGCTCCTTCCAATATTTATCCGACCAACTAAATTTTACGGCCGGTACATCAGGTAATATGCAGAACGCGCCAGCATATTTTGTGTATGCTGGGAATTTCCACAATGGCACCGTGAATGGTGTTGGCAGTTGGGGTGGTTACTGGTCTGAAGTTTCATATGATAGTGATGAGGGGCACAGCTTTTATTATAGTAAGTCAGGCGAATTGTCACCCCAAATACATGGCGCCTCGGATGTCTGCGGCTCTTTGCGCTGCCTAGTCCGCTAAAAAATATGGCGTCATATTCTTGATGGACGCCATATTTCTTATAAGCCAGGTTTTTATTCAGTTACACCAAGCTCAATACGCTTAAATTGTCGAACAGTGATATTCTCGCCAGTCTTTGCGATGGCCTCTTTAATGAACTGCTCCACGGTCTTGGTGTCATCCAAGATATATGGTTGATTCATCAAAACCTTATCAGAGAAAGCTTTCTTAACTTGACCTTCAAGAATCTTGTCTTTCATATTCTCTGGGCCTTTGAAATTCTCTTCAAGTTCTTTTTTCTTGGCATCCATCACCTCAGCTGGGATGTCCGCTTCAGACACATAGAGTGGTGCCATCGAAGCAACCTGCATCGCGATTTGGTGAGCAAGAGTTTTAAATTCATCAGTCTTAGCGACGAATGAAGTCTCACAGTTGACTTCTACGATTGCACCAAGACGGCCATCGTGGATGTAAGCATCAACAAGACCTTCGCGAGTCTCACGATCGCCACGTTTTTCCGCTTTGGTGAGACCTTTTTTGCGCATCGCCTCTAATGCTTTGTCGAAATCGCCCTTAGCCTCGACGAGTGCTTGCTTAGCATCGGTTAAACCTGCACCAGACAATTCTTTGAGCTTCTTGATCTGTTCAATTGATATTTTTTCTGCCATATTATTGCCTCCTTATCAAATTTATATTACTTCTTACCCTCTTTGATTGCTTCTACGAAGTAATCAAGTGCAAGCTTAGTAGCCTTTAAAGAATCGTCATTCATTGGAATAACATAATCAATAGTGGTAGGGTCAACGTTGGTGTCAGTAAGAGCTATAACCGGGATATGCAAACCGTTAGCTTCCTTAATGGCGTTGCGATCTTCTGATGCGTCCACTACGATAACGAGAGCTGGCTGTTCATTCATCTCTTTGATACCACCGTAGCGTTCATTCAAAAGATCAATTTCCTCTTGATAACGCTGAACTTCAAGCTTTGAATAGCGATTTTCGAGTTCGCCTGAAGCCATGCGGCGTTCCAAATCTTTGAGCTTCTTGATTTGGCGGTTCACGGTGTCGACATTGGTAAGTGTACCACCAACCCAACGCACGGTCACGTATGGCATCTCAGCAGCATCGGCTGCTTCCTTTACGATATCTTTAACTTGTTTCTTAGTGCCGACGAACAAAACTTTCTTGCCACCTTTCACAACTTCGGTGATTTTTGGCAAAGCCTTCTCAAAGCCCTCAACGGTTTTCTCTAGGTTGATAATATGTCCATTCGCGCGCTTACTATGGATGTATGGCGCCATCTTTGGGTGCCAGCGGCTCGTTTTGTGCCCAAAATGAGCACCAGCTTCGAGCAGAGCTT
>CAMKOB010000007.1 GCA_946414345.1 uncultured Candidatus Saccharibacteria bacterium
TATCTGGCACATTGGTGTCTGGATTAGTATCCGCATCGGTATCCGGTACCACAGCCGGAGTAGCATCATTTACATTAATTAAGAGTTTTGATGACATGTCTTTTTGCCTTTTTATGTTTGTGTTTATAAACTTTATGATTATATTATAAAGCAAGAAGCAAAAACAGTCAACAACAATCTAAAAAACTATTCCCCATCCACCGCCAAATACTCATCAATCGTAGCGATTATTTGAGCATAAGACTCCTCGTCTGGCAACATAACCCAAAGCGGCATATCTTCGCCATACGTATAAGTCGGGAGCATATCACCAACACCATCAAGCCCAATCGATTTTATTTGCCAGCTGCTACCGTTCGCCAACTGAAAACGCAAAAACGTCGTAATGTCATCCCGCGTAAATGAAGTTTTAAACGAATCTGCCGCAATCTCAAGGATTTCCGGTAGTCTCAACAGATAATCTTTTGAACTCACGAATTTATTAATAATCGCCGTCAACACTTCCTGCTGGTTCTCGCCACGATGCCTGTCGCCCCGCCCATAAGTTTTGCGTTCCCGCGCAAATCGCAAAGCACAATCACCATCAACATGTTGCGTACCAACATAAAAATAGCATTTTTTCTTCCCATCCGTTTTACTTTCCGCACCGAGCAACATCTCCGTATCCGAATATATATCAATCCCATCCAATTCATCCACCACCTTTATCACCGTATCAAAACTCACCTTCACTGTGTAGCTAATTTCAATCCCCAAAAAGTCCTCCAAAGTCGCTTTACTGAGTTCGATATTATTATTTAATCCGGCATGCGTAAGCTTATCACGCAACCCCGTCGTACCATGTAACTGCACATAAGTATCACGCGGAATCGACACCAAAAGCAATTTATGTCGCAAAGGATTCACCACCATCAAAATATTCACATCAGACCGCGCAGTCGGATCATCCACATTCGTCCGCGAATCGCTTCCAGACAAATACACAATAAATGGCTCAGCAGTGATATCAATATTAGTTTCAACCACTTCGCTACTTTCATCGCTCACCATACTCACTTTATCCAAAAAATCATTAAACGCTTGCATATAGCGCAGAGCGAAGACTCCACATATTGTACACATCAACGACACCACCATACACACAACTCGTGTCGTAATAATCGGCTTTTTCTTCACAAACACCGGCACCACGCACCCACCAACCAATAGCACAAGAATCATCGTCGCAAGAACCACAACCCAAGCCTCAAAAATCCGCATCCTACACAAAGCTACCACGCACATTATAGATACTATCGTCTGTACCAATACCAACGCAAAACCAAAAATTCGCCAAATTAGATTTTTCAAAGATTTATTTTTTTTCATAATGTTTCAAATAATTAATCGTATCTCGCATCGCATCAGCTATAGTGAGCTTCGTCTTCCACTTTAATTCCATTTCTGCTTTTGTTGGATCAGCAAAAACTTTAGCAAGATCGCCCGGTCGGCGCGCAGTTATTTTATACGGCAAAGATTTACCACTAGCCTTTTCAAACGCTCTAATCATTTCCATCACCGAAGTTGCTTCACCAGTGCCAAGATTATAGATTTGCACACCCGGCCCCATCTTTTCTATTGCCATTACGTGTCCACACGCCAAATCTACAACGTGGATATAATCACGCATACCAGTGCCATCCGGCGTGTTGTAATCGTTACCATAAACAGACAGCGTCGGAATCTCACCGGTAGATACTTTCATAATAATTGGCATCAAGTTATTCGGAATATCATTTGGGTCTTCACCAATCAATCCGGATGCATGTGCACCTACAGGATTAAAGTACCGCAAAATCGTCACTTCAAAATCTGGATTTGCCGTAGCGGTATCCTTCAATATTTGTTCGATCATGTATTTGGTCTGACCATAAGGATTGGTAATGCCAACACCAGTTTGGCTATCCTCGGTCAATTTTACACCATCTTGGTCGCCATACACTGTAGCCGAAGACGAAAAAATCATTTTATTTACTTTATGTTTTTTCATGACTTCAAGTAAGTTAATCGTAGTACCAATATTATTATAATAATAAAGCAATGGCTTCTCCACCGACTCTCCCACAGCCTTTAAGCCCGCAAAGTGCATCACTGCGTCATAGTGAGAATTTGCAAAAACTTCATCAAGTTTGTTTTTATCGAGCAAATCCACATGATAGAACTTTGGTCTTACGCCAGTGATTTCTTCGATTCCATCCAGAACAGTGATTTTACTATTAAAAAGATTGTCAACAATCTCGACATCGTAACCACGATTAATTAGTTCAACCGCAGTATGCGAACCAATGTATCCTGTGCCACCAGTTAATAGTATTTTCATTCCTACCTTTAATCCCATTATATATTAAAATATGTTAAAACAACGACTTAAAAAAAGTAGCAAATTTAAATCTTTTGGTAATTCTATTCTCGGAATTCTTCTCCTTCGTAATAGCATCTGTCACAGGAGTTTTATTTGTAATTTTCTCACGAAGCATCGTTGAAGAAACCCTTTTGGTGTATGGGAAATAAACAAATTCCACACCAACCTTTTTTAGCTTATCTTCTATCTCATTATAAGTTGAAGAATTTTTCCAATCATCACCATGAAAAAGCACATCAAAGTGTTCTTTTTCCCAAGCAGCATATTTATCCATCGTAGTCTGAGGAACTACTTTATCAACATATTTAATTGACTCAACAATCTTCATGCGGTCTTCAAAAGGAATGATAGGCGTTTTATGTTTATAATTTTGAACAAGCTCATCGGTGCTGACACCAACAATAAGATAATCACACTGTTCTTTAGCGCGCTTCAAAATGTTTAAATGCCCCACATGGAACATATCATAAACACCAGTAGTGTATCCAACTCTATACTTTTTCATAACTATATTTTATCACTAATTTGTTTATTTGTCAATTATATTACAGAGGTTAAGAACCCGCCGTCTCATCAATAGTTTTATTTACACTCTTTTTTCTAAATTTAAGCATACTCAGAATACTCTTCATGTTATTACGATTTACCAAAAACACATATATCCCCACGAACAAAATATTCACAATGTTTAGCCACATAATGTCAAGATGATACATTACGGCCGAAGTAATAAAAATTATCGTAAATAATGCAAAACCCTTATAATCAAACTTGTATTTGACATATTTCTGACAATCACGCACACGGTAGATTCCCATCGCCATATAAGAAACAAGCGTCGAGATTGTCGCAGCATGGATTCCAATAAAATGGATCAACACTAAATCAACCACAATATTAATCGCGGCAGAAATCATTGTAGTATTCGCAATCGCTTTAGTCTTTTTCTTCGCAACATAAATTCCGCCAACTAGACTAATTAAAACATGCCAACTGTTAGCATATAGAAGCACCGGAATATAATCAAAGGATAACCGATAATCCTTTCCAATTATAATATCAAAAATAATCGGAAGCGCTACAAGAATAATCAAAGCGATACTTGAAAACAGCATCAATAATTGATTGATCATTTTTGTAAAAAAATCATCCCTATCTTTATCTTCAATATGTACCGACGCAGTTTCTTGCCACGACACATTAAATATAGAAAAGATGCTATTTAATATATTTGAAAACTTACACGATACTGTATAAATACCATTTGCGGAGGCATTTAAGAACATCCTAATAATCGTTCTGTCGGAAACATTCACTACCCACCAAGACAGAGAATTTGGAATCATTGGAATTGAAAATTTCAGGAATTCCTTAATAATCTTTTTAGAAACCAATTTGAAAGAAATGTTTCTATATAGTTTTGCACTAAAGAAAACATACAAAAAACAAAGAATATTTGCAACGGACGATGAAATTAAAATACTTTCAGCTCCATAACTCATAAATATTATTAAGACTATGTTCACGATTAAAGTGGTTACTCCAGTTATTACACTAACAATCGCATAGCAAGCAATCTTACCTATACCTCGAAGTATTTGCAAAGTAACACCGGAGACCATTAGGACAATTAGATTCAAAACAATCCATAAAAAGTTAGGTAAAACGACAAAAAATGAGACAATCAAACAAGCCAGTAACGCAAAAATAATAGACCAAGACAAAATAAACATTATATTACTAATTATTACTTTTGCCTTCTCTGGCGTTTTTCTACAATCAACCAAAAATCTAAACGTTGCACTGTCCATCCGAAGAGTTAAGACAGGAACGAGTAAAGTTAGATATGATTGAATTAAATCAACAGTGCCGTAATCATTTGTGGCAAGTTTAGAAGTATAAAGCGGGAGCAAAAGAAGGCTCATAAACTGCGTAGCAAATTTACCAAGCAACAAAATCAACGTGTTCTTAATATATTCTTTACTTTTACTCATCCGCCCCCTCACATTTTTTTGCAATCAAATCAGCAATTGTTTTGGTGGCGTTTCCTTTTTCGCACAAACCAATACACTCTCCAAACTTTTCAATGTCTTTTGCGTATTCTTTTTTATCGAAATTCTTTACCACAGAAACAAGTTCTTTAATGCTGGTGGTCTTTTTGAATGGAAGTTCGTCGAATGTAAAATATAATTCACGCTCATTATCTAAGTATTGTTTTAAATCTGGCACATACAAAATACATGGTTTCTTCGCAATCATCATATCAAAACAACAACCAGAATAATCAGTAATGAGATAATCAACCGCACAAATCAATTCTTGCATATCCGGATACTTCGATGCGTTAACTACGCCACTCTTTGTCTCAACATTGCTCATGTGCGGGTGCAATTTCATTACTACTTCATATTTATTGCCAAGTGCATTAGCGAATTCATCACAGTTCAAATAACGGTCATCAAGTATCTTATCCTTGCGGAAAGTAGGTGCATAAAGAACTAATCTCTTTGAAGAATCGATACCATATTGCCTACAAATCTTTTCACGGAAAGATTTGGATTTTTCATCATCAAGTAACATATCGCAGCGCGGAGTACCACATTCTAGAACTTCGCCACCGTACCAGAAAGAATTCTTATAAATATTCGTGCTAAAACGACATCCAGAAGTGATGAGATCAATCATCTTTGAATCATTTTTTGCCGCTCTAATATAATTTGCGCTTAAATACGGCTCAGCATCTTTTTCAATTTTCTTCAATCTTAAAGAGCTATGCCACGTCTGAAGGTAAAATTGGCTTTTACGCTTTTTTAGTCCATATGGTTTACGCGAATTATCAATCCAAACGCGCGCGGTAGATAGATAATATAGTCCAGATAAAGACCTACGTTTAACCTTCTTAATCTCTTTCGGAAAACCATTCGTATTTAAATCAGAGACTAACCAAATAATTTCATAACCACCACGCCCAATTAGTTCTCCTGCAATATACTTAACGCTATCACCAAAACCTTTTCCGAAAAAACTGCTAATCACAATACGATTCTTTTTGATCGGCAGTATTCTAAAAAACGAGCCCAGGACCGTATACCAGATTATTAATACAATTTTCTTCATCTCGTTATCCTATCAGATGCACTGCGCCTCTTAGCATCTCATATATTACTTTGAAGCCAGAAGTGGTAAAGAAATTTACCATTGTTTCTGCGGTATTGGTATTAGAAATCTGGTACAAAACATTGTAAAACATCAAGGCTAAAGCATATAATGTTAGCACATGAAAAATCCTTCTATTTTTCTCAGAAATAATATCAACCTGGACCAGAATAACCGGGCTAAATAACACAACGATAGCCTCGAATCTCCAAAATGCACCAGTTTTAATGTTTAGACAACCTAGCGCAAAAACAGCAACTAAAAATAGAAAACCAACCATAGGTTTATTAAGAAGTGGCTCTTCACTAAGCTTATTTGGTCTTTTCCTAAACAATATATATATAATAAAGAGGATGAAAATCGTACCAAATACTTTTATAAGCATTGACGATGTTGATGATTCAATTTGAGTTGCCCAACCACCAGACGTCCAGTGCAAATAGTAATATGCCTTATTAATTGCACTAGAAAGAACATTACCAATAGGGCCAGATAATATACCAGCAACATGGCCATACAGAAAATCGACGATTGTCGGGAATAAAAGAACCAATGATAAAATAACCCATTTTGCCTTGTTTAGTTTTCTAAAGAGCACGCATAGTAACCTAATAACTATTATCACAACCGCCGAAGAATGAAGACCAATAGGAAGAATATACAGTAAGAAAGTAGCTAAATTATGTTTCTTCTGAATCATGTCGCGGTATACAGCAAAAGAAACAAGCATAAATGAAAGAACGCATCTCGTGTTTAGAATAATTGTGTATGGTGCTAGTATACCAACCGCAATTAATCCAAGAAATAAAGCATCACAAACACGATATTTCTTTCCGGATCGTTCAATCATATCGAACAGAATATAGAAGACAATAAAATAAATGATAAAACCAACAATAAACGGCAATATGTAATTATTCCCACATTTATTAACAAAAAAGAATAAACCGTCCCTCAAAAACAGGTTCTCTGAATCCTTTGCAAGTATTTCACCAAAACTGTAATTAGAATAAGTATTAATCTGACTAAAGTATGTTAATAAGTCATTTGATTCCGAAAAGAAACGCAAACTATAGCCAAAAGTACCAAAAATCATACCAAAAGGAATTGCAAGGCATTTTGGTCTACCAGTAATCTCCTTATTCCAGTTCTTCAAACAAAAACACAGAATTATTAACAAGGCTAAAGCAGGAGATAGTAATGACGCAATAATAATCCCCATTTATCCTTCTCCTTTAGTTTCCATTTTTCCTTAATCTTTTTAGATAAAAAATCTGTCTCAAATTACTTGGGAATAAAGCGACTACCATTCTAACAAATGAATTATAGAAGAATCTAGGTAAACCAATAGTACGAAGCTTAAGAATTTCTTTTTCAAAATAGATCGCTTTCTTTATATATGAAAAGCCGCCACGACGTTTAATCATGCCAGCACCAGCTCTTACTTTTACGAGCGGCTCCTGGATATTATAAAAAATACATCCATTCTTTGCCATTCTACACCAAAGATAGTAATCCTCAAAATACGGACAATCGATATAACCGCCAGCAGCAAGAACTTTATCTCTTCGGTATATAATAGATACATGGTTAAGAGGGTTTCTCTTCTTCATATAATTCTTAATTTCAGAATCAGTCTCCGGTACACTTCTAGTAGACATAATATTATTTAAATCTTCATCATACTCATGAATACATGAACCGATAACATCAAGTTCTGGTTTTTTTGTCAATACAGAAAATTGTTTTTCAAATCTTTTTTGCTCACAACAATCATCAGTATCCATTCTAGCCACAAAATCAAAACTACAATGACGCATTCCTTCATTCAAAGATTTGCCAAGTCCGACATTCTTTTTTAATTCAATCACCTTGAAAAAAGAATGTTTTGTTTGATAATCTTTGATAACTTCATTTAGCGAATCAGTAAGCGGGCCATCTTTTACAAGTACAATTTCAGTCGGAGCAAGCGTTTGCTTAATAACGCTATCCAATGCGAACTTTAAATATTCTGGTTTTTCTTTTTTATAAACACTCATCAAAACAGAAAAATTAATGCCTCTCAAAGAGTTGCTTGCGTTTTTTTTGGTTTTTCCATTATATCCCATCTTCTCCATCCTATTCATATTTCTTTAACATCGAATTTCTAATTCCATAGAGAACAGTTCTTATAATCGGAGCATACTTAAACATTTTTATTATCTTTTTTTCACGCTCAGTAAAGTTTTTATAATCATTTTTGATGATACTTTTAATCAATTCTTTGTTGGCATATTTTTTTACTTTATTCTTTTTATACTTATAGTAAGCTTTTAAATATAAATATTTACATCTTCCTTGAACACGCTTATTCTTCGAATCCTTCATGATATATCCATAAGTCACAAAGAATGATTTTGGTTCAATATTTTTTACTTTCTTTGAAAGGAAAGAGCTTTTTCTTTGTCTATAATTAATAAGTGCGTCATCAATCACCTTAACTGTGTTAATTCGCTTTATATATTCATAAGAAAACAACATATCTTCACACATAGAGATATTTGCATCGTATTCTAAATTGTATTTGTCGAAAATTTCTTTTTTATAAACTTTATTCCAAGCAAAACCACAGAACTTGTTATCAGACATTAAATAATCTAACGCCTTTTCTCTTTCCAAAAAATCATTGTTACCTTGTTCTTTGATTCTTTTATTCATATATAAAACATAGTGGCCAAATACTAACAAATCGGCTTCACCAAGATTTTTGTCAATTACTTCCAAATAGTTTTTCTCGGCATAATCATCCGGATCAATAAACAAAATGTATTTTCCCTTTGCAACCTTAATACCCGCGTTGCGCGCATCGCTAAGCCCACCATTCTTCTTGTGCACCACCTTGATTCTAGAATCCTTCTTTGCATACTCATCACAAATCTTCGGACAATTATCCGGAGAACCATCATCCACTAGAATAAGCTCATAGTCCTTGAAATCTTGTTTCAAAATGCTATCAACGCATTCTTTAAGGTAAAGTTCGACCTTATAGATTGGAACTATGATTGAATATTTTGCCATTTTTTCTATTCTTTCCTCAATAAAAAAATCCCCCTCACACCTATTATTATACCACACTTTACCCTATTTAGTCAACTCCCCACATCATAACACACCAACAAAATCAAGCACATACTTATCGGCTATTTTCAGCCATCAGCTCAGCAATCTCATTATGCACTTTTTGCTTACCCGCCTCAGCGCCTTTTTTCGATAATACCGTCTTTGCCGTCCAGAAAACAATCTTCACATCCTGCCTTAGAGAATAATTTGCCACATATTCCAAATCATAATTAATCTTCTCAAAAATTGACAAGTCATTCCGGCCTTTTGCTGCCGCCAAACCCGTAATACCTGGTCGCACCATTACACGCCCCCGCTCTCGTTCATTCATATTTTCAAAATATTCAGGCACCCATGGTCGTGGCCCGATAAACGCCATCTCACCTTTAAGCACGTTGATTAGTTGTGGAAGCTCGTCAACAGAAGTCCTTCTCAAAATCTTTCCAAATCTCGTATATTTGTCCTCACAAGACGCATCTCTCACGTCATTATCTGCCACCATGCTTCTAAATTTCATAATTTTGAAAACTTTACCATTCTTGCCAGTCCTTTCCTGTCGGAAAAATACTGGCCCTGTACTATCCAATTTTATTACTACCGCCACCACCAAAAACAACGGAAGCAATAATAATAACATAAGCATTGAAAAAAGCAAATCAATCCCCCTCTTGAAAGCTCCGTACTTAAAAATTTTAATCGCCATTTTTTAACCCAAAAAAAATTCACTCTTGTTTCCCCATATTCTACCACTCTGTTATTGAAAAATCAAATGCTCATGTTTAAAAAAGTCAAATATTTTTGACAAAATCAACAAAATATTTAAATATATGCTAAAGTAATATCGATTCTACTCCGGTACCACCACGCATCTTACAGATCTACCATAAGATTTCTCGTCACTGTGATGCTTTGGATAGACATAAGTATTACCAAAACTTAAATAATACGCAAAATCCGCATCGCGTGCATTTGCCGACCAATATGAACCCTTATAACCTCTAGAATGATAGTCTGTTTCCTCAATTTCACCAGGCATAATAAAGTTATTCGGATAATCTATCCACTTAGCAAACATCAACCTCCCTGCATCGTCACTACTGGCCGAGCCGGTTCCGCCCAGCATCACATCAAGATACGAAAAACTGCCGCTCAAGTCATTGGTATTATCTCCACCAAATGGCAAATGCCAACCAGCCGGGCAGATATCACCACTTGCAACTCCATCAACACCAACACTATATAATCCATTTCCTGCCGTTGCCGAATACCAGTTGTAGTAGTTACCATACCCAAATATACTATCAGCATCGCTTGCCGCCTCCGCAACAGTATTTGCTGTATTATCAGTATTAAGCATCGATTGGTCAAAACATTCCGCACCCAAAGTATTACACCAAGCCGTTACGGTTGGGTCCTGAGATGCTGACAAATGATTTGAAGTAACTGAATTAGCGTAATCATTCACCAATGGCAAGCTTGGATTATTGGTATCTAACGCAGTGAGCTCCACCGAATCGTCCAATCTCAAGTTTTCAATCATCCAGCAGTTCCCATCCACAAGCTTAGCCACTGCATAGGTGTTATTATCCCGCGTATCAGTCAGGGCCGTCACCTGCCCAATACTCATATCACTACATCCCTCCCAACCTTGAAGATCTCCTGCACTCGGCACCCACACTGCATAAGCGGTCTTCCCATCTGCCTCAAAATCCCCCTCTTCAAACGTCATAACTTCATTCGGTCCATATACTATTCCATCCGCCACCGCTGAAGCTAACCTTGCAGCAAAATTTTCTGCATCTGGATTCAATCTTTCCAAGCTCCAACCAGCAAACCCATAGCCCGCTCTTTGAAAATTCGATGCCCTAAAGCCATAAGTTGTAGCAGTCGCAGCGATAGTTGAACGATGCATTGTAGTTACACTATTTGCTCCATTATCGTCATAACACATTTTACCAGGTGCCTGGCACAAAGCCTCCCACTGTGCATAAAGGATAATCGTAGCACCACCGGTAGTTAAGCTAATTACCTCATCTTCATCCGCATAATCAACCCCCCTACCATTTGCTCTAGTATTCCAACCAGTAAAAGCATATCCCGCACGCGTAAATGCATTTGGAATAAGCGTTGCTGTTTCATTTACCTTAATTGACTGGCCATTCATCGAACCACTACCACCATTTGCATCAAATACGACAGTATATGGAGTACTAAAAATGCAACGTACGGACCTCCCGGTAAACATGAAATATGAGTCAGTGCCCATCCAATTAGAGTCCATACCAAAATCTGTATAATACGCACTTGCATCATAATGCGACGTAGAAGACCAATAATAACCTTTTACACCGCGGTTCCCAATGCTATTACCGTTTATGCGTCCACCAAAAACATAGTTAGTCGGATAAGACCTTAAGAAGCCAGATACTTCCGCTTCAGTCATCGTATCATCACCATTTCTTATTGCAGTCTCTAAATAGCTAAACTGACCGATTTCTCTACCAGTGGGTAGATTCCACCCGAGTGGACAAATATCACCCGGTACCACTACACCATAGCCTATTCCATTATTATAGCCAATTCCGTTATGCCCTTGCCCAGCGGTTGCCGAATACCAGTTATAATAATTTCCATATGAATAAATGTTGGCAGAAGTACTATTGGCATCCGACGACAACACGGTATTATCCGTTGAAACCCTAGACTGATCAATGCAAGCATCAGTTTCATCTCGGCACCACCCATCCGGAACAACACTATTAGCGGACAAAGAATTAGAAGTAATATTATTGGCATAATCATTCACAATCGGCAAGTTCGGATTATGGGTATTTGTCGCAGATAGCACCGCCGAATTATCCAGCCTCAAATTCTCAATCATCCAGCAGTTTCCGTCCACTAGTTTTGAAATTGCATAAACATTTGAATCCCTGTTATCTGCTAGAGCAATCACATCCCCAACAACCATACTAGAACAGCCGTCCCAATTTTGAAGCGCAACTCCAACTTCCGGTTTTATCCAAACAGCATACATATATATATTATATTGGCCGTCTTCAATGACTGCATTCCCCAAAAAATCCAAATCTATTGCTACATCCTCGTTAGGTCCATATACATTACCCGCAGCTACTGCAGTCGCCAAATCAGCTTGGAATGTAGCCGAATCGGGATCCAAAGGCTCGGTACTCCAACCTGCAAACCCATATCCAGCCTTCTGATAATTCGAAGCTGCTAGTGTGACAGTCGAACCCAATGTAACGGCACTATGCGTTAGGCTCATCGTAGTCGAAGAATTCGCTCCGTTGTCATTATATTTAATATTGTAATCCATGCAAGCAACATCGTTTGTCAAATAATATGTCACCACATTATCATGGGCTCCAGTCGACGATTCAGCTAAAGTATAAGTACCAGGTTTTGTCGTAACCATAATTGACGCACCATAATAAACTGGTATCGTGTCACCACCATCAGCGCTAGCAGTATTAGTAGTGACTAATGGTACAGCAGTATTAGTTAACCCAACAAAACCAGAAGAAGTTGTCGTATCCGAAGCAACACTATATCCCCAAGTTCCTCGATTATCGCCGATAATCGAAGCTGGTTCGGAGACCGTACCAGCCGAAGCTAGTATTTTTTCATCAGCATCATTGTTTTCACTATCACCACCCAGATACAATGTATCGTCAACCGGGCCAACAATCGAAAGCGTATATCCCAACGGACAAGTTGATTGCACCACCACATTATCAGTCCCCATGCTTGCTCCCATGCTACCCACATTGCTCGGTGCCGCCACATCTATTACCACCTCACCAGAAGTAGTAATCGATGCCGAATACGCAGACACATTTTCCGAAATAGACACTTGTAGCAAAAGACTAACCATAAGTAGTACTACAAACGCTACTCCCAAAAATGTTTTTCTGCGTGGCAAAACCAGAAATATGTATGACCTTCCAATTTCCACAAGACAATTATAATACTAATGCTTGAAAAAAGCAATACATAATTAGTCTTTTTATCAACTTTTAATTACATTTTATTGGGCCTGCTCCACTAGAAACATTATCCGCTTCGCCAAACCTTTGCACGAATCGATTAACTATCTTAGTTGCTTCTATACCGTTGACAATCACCGTGCCACCGGTAAAAGTAGCTTTACCATCAAAATCAAACGGTGATTGTGCCGTGATAATAACTGTACCACCAGTAATCTTTAAGTCGCCATTTGAATCAATCGCATCAGTGTCGCCAGCACCCATATCTATCGTAAGCTCACCACCATTTATTTCAATCATTATGTCATACGCATCAGACTTATTTCCCGCATTCATCCCATCATCCGTTGCCCTAATGTCAATCTTACCACCATTAATAAGAATGTACGTTGCCTCAATCCCCTCATACGTATCCAGCTCGAGTCTACCACCATTTATTTCAACTTTACCGTTTGATTTCAGACCATCGTCACGATTCCGAATTTTAAAAATCCCGCCGTTAATTGTTAAATTATCTTTTGCTTTGATTCCATCATATTCAGCATCAATTGTATAGCTCCCGCCCTCTATCACTACATTATCTCTGCCAACTATCCCATCATAATTACTGTTAATTGTCAAATTACCGTCACCAGAAAGCACCAAGTCTTCTTTTGAATGAATTGCTCCCTCAAATTCTTCTGTAGTAGTAACACTAATCAGATTCTCCCCTTCTAATACAATTTCCGTATCACCAGACTGTTCGACATAAATCGCCGGTCCAGTGTCACAGGTAATTATTGCGTTATTCAAAATCAATCTCACATCATGCATCACATTCACTCTAAGACATTGATATGACCCAGTTAGTTCATGCGTACCAGAAACCGTAATTACGTTTGATGTCCCACTCGGCCCATTATTATTAGATTTTTCTAACCCCACCAACAAACTAGCCACCAAGATTACTACTACTAGCACCCCCACTCCTATCGCAACTATTATTTGCCATGCTTTTGAATTCTTTTTGCTTACCATATAATATATTATATACTACAAGTGTCTAAAAAATAACCCCTTGCGGGGTTATTTTTTTAGGTTTATTACCAAACTTTGACAAGTAGTTCGCCACCAAGTTTGTTTTTCTTGGCATCACGTCCATTCATCAAACCCTTAGAAGTAGATATAATCACCATACCTCGTCCAGATTTCACGGTTGGAATTTCGTCAGCACCAACGTATACACGACGACCAGGTTTTGATACCTTAGTAATCTCGTTGATTTTTGCTACCGAGCCAGGCTCATTCACCACAACGTGGAGTAAAGCTCTTGGACTAGCTTCCGTCATATCGCAAGAAGCCAAATAGCCATTGTCCACCAAAATCTCAATTACTGCTTTCTTTAGCTTGGAAGTAGGAACGAGAATTTCGGTCTTACCAACCGTCACCGCATTACGAATACGAGTGAGAAGGTCAGCGATTTGATCTGTAGATTGTAACGACATATTTCTCCTTTCTCCTTACCAGCTACTCTTAGTTACACCAGGAATTTCGCCTTTGCTTGCTTTTTCCCGGAAGTTAATACGTGAAAGACCAAATCGGCGCATGTAACCACGTGGACGACCATCCAACATGTCACGATTTTTAAGCCTTGTTGGTGAAGCGTTACGTGGTAGTTTTTGCAAACCTTCCAAATCACCAGCCGCCTTAAGTTCTGCTCTTTTAGCCCTGTATTTTTCATTCATCTTGCGTCGTTTTTCGTCGCGGAGAACTGCAGATTTTTTAGCCATACTACTTGTCTCCTTTCTTCTCAAACGGCATTCCAAAGAGTTCCAAAAGTTTTGTGCTCCCTTCTTTCGAACCATTCTTAATTATAAACGTTACTTCAAGTCCATGTAGAACTGCAGCATCCTCAAAAGTAATTTCTGGGAATACAGTTTGTTCCTTAAGACCTAAGTTGTAGTTACCCTGCTTGTCAAACGCATCAAGACTCACACCATGAAAATCACGTACGTGAGGAAGCGCAATATTGATTAACCTATCTACAAACTCGTACATTTTGTCATTGCGAAGTGTAGTAAGATAACCAACTGGCGCGCCCATTCCTTTACGAATCTTAAACGTTGCAATTGATTTCTTTGCAAGTCTGCTAGTTGGTGCCTGACCAGTAATCTTTGCGATAGTAGTTTCTACCGTTTCTGTATACTTCTTGTCTTCGCGCTTTTTACCAACACCAGACGACACAATAACTTTCTTTAGTTCTGGAACTTGGTTGATATTTTTAAGTCCAAGTTCTTTTTGAAGTTTCGCCTTCAACTCTTTTGTATAAAGAGCTTTGAGGCGTGGTTGTGCTTTTACGTCAGCTTTACTAGCTGGCTTTTTAGCAGCCGTTTTCTTTTCCGCCATTACTTAGCTCCTTTCTTTTCTTTCTTAGCAGCCTTTTTGTCTGCCTTTGAATCAGCTTTTTTCGCAACCTTTTTTGCTGGCTCACCAGCCTTAACAAGTTTCAAGTTTGACATATCAATCCCCACATGAATCGTCTTCTTACCGCCTTTAGGGTTAGTGTAAGATTTCTTCAAATGGCGCTCAATTAAACCGATTCCCTCAAGGCAAGCCTTACCATTCTTGCGATCGATTTTGACAATCTTTGCTTCTTTACCCTTATTATCACCACTTATCACGCGGACAATATCATTAACTTTCATTATAGTACCTCCGGCGCAAGGCTAATAATCTTAGTAAATCCGGCATCACGAAGTTCCCTAGGAATCGGTCCAAACACACGAGTACCCCTAGGTGTCTTATCTTCATTTACCAAAACTGCAGCATTTTCATCAAAACGGATAGTAGAACCATCTGGACGACGAATTGGGGCAACCGTACGCACGATCACAGCCTTTACTACAGCTTTTTTCTTAACGTTACCGGTAGGAGATGCATCCTTGACTGAGCAAGTCACAATATCTCCAACTTTGGCATACCTAGCACGAGTACCACCAAGCACGCGGATTACACCGAGTTCCTTAGCGCCACTGTTGTCGGCAACCTTCAATCTAGTTTCTTGTTGTATCATTTAGGCCTCCTCCCCTTCAGACTTTTCAGTCTTAGCGGCTTCCTCAGCCTTTTTTGCCTTTGCAATTTCGTCTGCACCGACTTTCTTTTCCTCGATGACGGTGTTAACATCTTCCTTTAGCTCAACTTTGCCACGTGCTTTTTCAATTACACGAACTAAAGTATAAGCTTTGGTCTTTGACAAAGGACGACAAGCGGCGATTTCTACACGATCACCAATTCCAGCCTCATTCTTTTCATCGTGCGCAGTATATTTACGAGTCTTCGTGTACTGCTTACGATAAAGTGGATGAGTTTCACGAGAAACGATGGAGACGGTAATGGTCTTATCGCGCTTATCAGAAGTCACAGTTCCAATCAAAGTGTGTGCCATTTTAAAACTCCTCTCTCTTAATTATCTTACATTTCACTGGCAACTTGTGTGACGCAAGTCGCAAAGCCTCTTTCGCTTGTTCATCGGTCACATCGGCGATTTCAAACATCACCGTACCAGCTTTCACCTTTGCCACAAAGAATTGTGGTTCACCTTTACCAGAACCCATTTTTACATCAAGTGGTTTCTTGGTTACTGGTGTATGTGGGAAAATCCGAATCCAGATTTTACCACCACGCTTAATATAACGAGTGATTGCCTGACGAGCTGCCTCAATTTGCTTAGAGGTGACACGTTCATTGTCGAGTGACATCAAACCGTAGTCACCAAAAGCTACAGTGTTACAGCGCGTAGCAACGCCTTCGTTTTTGCCTTTGCGAACCTTACGATGCGCAGTTTTCTTTGGAAGTAAAATAGCCATATTATTTCTCCCCCTTGTAAATCCAGACCTTTACGCCTACAATACCAGCAATTGTTGGAGCGTGATGACAATGGAAATCAATGTCAGCTCTTAAGGTATGTAGAGGCACTGAACCTTCAATAAACTTTTCACGACGGCTCATTTCAGCACCGTTAAGACGGCCAGCCACCTCGATACGAACACCTTTAGCGCCAGCATTCATCGTAGATTGAAGTGCCATCTTCACAGCACGGCGGAAATTCATACGTTTACCAAGTTGGAAACCGATGTTTTCAGCCACGAGCTTTGCATTAAGTTCTGGTTTTTTAACTTCTTCAACGTTGATGCGGATTGGACCTTCAACGATTTTTTCAAGCTCTTTTTTGAGCTCGTTGATGCCGGCACCTTGTTTGCCAATTACTGCACCAGCCTTAGCGGTGGTAATAGTAATTGTCGTAAGATTAGCCGAACGCTCAATACCGACTCGCGCAATCGTTGGACGAGCTTTGAATCTCTCCTCGATTGTTTTGCGAATCTTGTCGTCTTCATAGAGCCAGCGGCGAAAGTCACTTTTGCGGGTAAACCACTTACTCGACCAGTCTTTGCTGACTTGGAGACGGTAAGAGATGGGATTAACCTTTTGACCCATATTACTTTTTCTCCTTTTCTGTCTTATTAGACTTCTTAGCCGCAGCCTTTTCGACCTTTTCTTCAGCTGGTTTCTCGGCCTTCTTTACTTTTTCTTCACCCGCAACCTCTACAAAGATGTTGCTACTAATTTTCTCAAATGGAAGGGCACGACCACGTGATGCTGGTACATACCTACGCATTCTGGTACCGCTAGTCACAAAAATCCTTGCGATTCGAATCGTCTTTGGATCAATCGAAACACCAGAATTGTTTAAAAGATTAGCATTAGCTGACTGTACAGCCTTGAGCACCGCTTTTGCAGCTCGGCGTGGAGTGTTTTCTAAAATCACCACTGCATCTGCTACATAGCGATCACGTACAAGCGATGCTACAATACTAGTCTTGCGTGGCAAGCTGTCGATGCCTTTTTCATATGCATGTGCGAAATGAGTTGTCATTATGCAGCTCCTTTCGCAGCAGCAGCCTCAGCAGCTTTCTTGCCACCGTGGCGCTTAAATTTACGAGTTGGCGCAAACTCACCAAGCTTGTGACCGACCATATTTTCTGAAATAAACACTGGGACATGAACCTTGCCATTATGTACAGCAATTGTTCTACCCACCATTTCTGGCGAAATGACAGATTGGCGTGCCCAAGTTTTAATTACGGTACGGTCTTCCGCGGAGAGAGCAGCAACTTTTTTCGCGAGTTTGTAGTCCACAAATGGACCTTTCTTCATACTCCGAGACATTATTTCCTCTTTCCTTCGTGGCGACTGCGCACGATCATTTTATTAGTTTTCTTATTATGACGAGTACGGTAACCAAGCGTGAGCTGACCCCAAGGAGTTCTTGGAGCTTTACCAGAACCGTGACGACCACCGTCACCACCACCGTGTGGGTGATCCGTAGCGTTCATTACAACACCACGTACAGTTGGGCGAATGCCTTTACGACGCTTGCGACCAGCAGCACCAATCTTAATATTCTGGTGCTGAAGGTTAGAAACCGTACCAATTGAAGCTTCGCAAGTCAACAAAACTTTGCGCACCTCACCAGAAGGCATTTTAAGAGTGGCGTAGCCATCTTCTTTTGCCATCAATTGTGCGGCCGCTCCAGCTGCGCGCGCCATTTGTGCGCCACGACCTGGAGTAAGCTCAATTGCATATACAAATGTACCAACTGGAATATTTTCTAGTGGCATACGGTTAGAATCTTCTACTTCTGCAGTCTCACCAGTCTTAAAGGTAGTACCCTTTGTCATCTTAGTGTCAGCAAGAACATAGTAATATACATCGTTTTCATCTTTTACGCGAGCAATTCGAGCTGAACGATTTGGATCATACTCAATTTCTTCAACAGTAAAAGTCACATTCTTTGGTAGATTATAAGTCATGATGCGATAATGTCGCTTCACACCACCACCACGATGACGTACAGTAATCTTACCTTGGTTATTTTTACCCGCCTGTTGCTTTTTGGCTTTGAGGAGAGACTTCATTGGTTTCTTCGACGTAATTTGATCGTAGTCCTCAGTCGTCTTTTGCCTCTGCGCCGGCGTAATTGGGCGATAAGCTTTAATACTCATTATTTCTTCTCCTCTTCAAACACCTTAATGGTATTGCCCTCAGCAAGAGTAACGTATGCATATTTCTTATCTTGGCGATGTGTAATACCAGGATATGCATGTTTACCTTTACTGAATTTAGTAGCCTTACCATCACGAATCAAAGTCCTCACGTCAGTTACCTTAACATTAAACTCTTCCGCGACAAGTGCCTTAATAGCCTGCTTGCTCATTGAACGCTTCACTGGGAACACGTAAGTGCGCTTAGCTTGTTCCATGTAAGTTTTCTCAGTAGCTCTTGGCTCTAACATTTTGAGCTTTAAAGAAGCAGTATTCATTTCAGTAGATTTTTTGTCCGCCATCTTACTTCTCCTCTCCCTTTAGCCACTTAGAAATCATTGGAAGTGCCTTCTCGACGATTACAATCTTATCCGCATTCATAATGTCAAAGACATTAAGATAGGTTGGCTTTACAGCCTTAAGATTTGCAATGTTAGAAGTTGCACGAAGTGTTAAAGCATCTTTCTCAGGTACAACAAGCAATATATTTGCCTTGTTGTCAACTTTATTATCTGTTAATATTTTAGTGGTCTCTTTGGTTTTACCGTCTTTAATTGCAAAATCTGCAATTGTCACAATTGCTTTATCTGCATTCTTCATACTTAGAGCCTGGCACACCGCCTGACGCTTTGCATTTACTGAAATCTTCTTGGTGAAGTTCTCTTCGCCGGTACGACCAAACGCTACACCACCATGGCGCCAAATTGGGTTACGAGTAGAACCAAAACGTGCTCTACCAGTACCTTTTTGTTTCCATGGCTTCTTACCACCACCACGCACTTCACCACGCTTCAAAGTTTTGGCGTGAGAACTACGGGAGTTAGCAAGATATGCATCGTAAGCGAGTTTCACGAGCTCGTGGTTTTCAACCTTTAAGCCAAAAATGTCTTTGTCTAAAGTAGCCATATTACTCCTTTCCCTCCACTGTTACGATTGATTTCTTTGGTCCAGGCACAGCGCCTTTTAGACCAATCAAATTATTGGCAGCATCAATATATGCTACCACAAGGTTTTTGACAGTTACTTGATCGTGACCCATGCGTCCAGGCATTTTCTTGCCCTTCCAAACTTTTTGTGGGTACATCGAACCGATAGAACCAACTTTACGAATATCGCCCTTAAAACCATGGGTATTGCGAGATTCGTTAAAGTTCCAGCGTTTTACTGTACCTGCATAACCTTTGCCTTTGCTAGTACCGGTAACCGTTACCTTATCACCAAGCTTAAAGCTCTCAACTGTGAGAATGTCGCCTAGCTTTGTTCCTTCTGGAATTACATTAACACGGAATTCCTTGAGGACCTTAGGATTGATATTTTCACCGGCCTTTTTAGCGTGGCCAGCCACCGACTTGCTCAGATTCCGACTCGAACCATATCCCACCTGCACAGCGTTATAACCGTCGGTTTCGACAGTTTTAATCTGAGTCACCGTGCAAGGGCCAGCTTGAAGGATAGTTACCGGAGTAACAACACCATCTTCGCCAATGATCTGAGTCATACCAACTTTGGTGCCGAGAATGACTTGCATTGTCTTCCTTTCCTTTAAAATTTTATTATTTTTGGAGTTTTACCTCTACGTATCAGGTAAAACTGCACTATTAAAACTAGACGTCTAGGCTGGTTTCCAGATAATAAAATATCCAGACCTGTCCTTCTATCTAGATTAACTCGTTACATTATATCACAGATTTTATATCTTGACAATATCTTAAATTAAAAACCTTGCTACAATTTTCATCATAGCAAGGAAACGAAAGTTTTTCTATTCAAATGTTAGCGTTTTTTCTTTGTGAAATTTACCTTCTTGGTAGTTGCTCGCTTTACAAACCAGACACAAACTAACAGTGCAGTTGGGACCGCAACATAGACACCGACATTGTTAATCATACCAGTCTTATCACCATCAGTCGTCATAATACCGGTATCCGGTACTGGAATCGGAGTATCTTCCTTCCAGACAGCGTAAAGCATCAAAGACCTGCCATCGATATGTGTCGACGTAGCAGCTTTAGTAGCATTCTTAGCTGCCCGTCTTGCTGGACCGTTCATTACTTCACCGCGCCCTGCACCACCAAAGTTTAAGACATTACCAGGATAAAACACTGGTGCAGTAGTATCATTAATTATCGCCCAACCAAGGAAACCGTATCCGTCCCTCGTCGGAACCGCATCGGGAATCGTAATATCACAAGAACCATAGATTGAATCTTCAGGATGACAAGTCAGAACATCTGACGCCCCTGTCTTATCATTCAAATTGAAAACCACACTATAAACTGGCGCCCAAATCGCGTAAAGCGTAGTTGTTTCCGCAATTGTATATTTTTCACCAGGATGGGTAGTCGCCTCAGGAGAAGTGCTCTCTAAACCCCAACCCAAGAAGAAATAATCATCACGAGTCGGCGTGTTGGATTGGATCACTATATCACACTTATAATCAGCCTCGGTTAATTCCTCTTCAACCGCACCGTAAACTGCGGAACCAGGCTGGCAGTATTGTGGTTTTATCTCACCCTCACCACCATTTAAATCAAAAGTCAATTCATGCGACCAAACTGCATAAAGATCAGTTTGATAAGAATGCGCCACAAGTGTATCGCCAGGATAATACTCTGGCTCTACAGCCTCACGTGTAGTAGCCCAACCCCAGAAATCGAAACCTTCCCTAAGCATAATCGTATCAGAAACAATAAACTCACAAGACTTTTCCTCGTTCTCACCTACTTCAGGAGTACAAAACTGCGGTTCAGGCAAGTTACTACCAAAATGGTTAACACCATTGTTAGTATGATAAATCAACATCCATGTATCCCACGCGTTTGCGCTACTAGAATTAATAATTTGAACACCCGCAATCAGAATTGCCGGCAAGAACACTATCATTGCATAAAGCAATCTTGTGATGTGTTTATTTTTTATAATTAGCCTCGGCATAAAAGCCTTTCGTTTTTTATTTTTTTATTACGTTTTTGTTTGAATATAATTCAACACTTCTAATTATACATAAGTATTTATGCTATGTCAACGTTTTTTAGTATTTTTTTTTAAATTTTTAAAGCTTTTTAAGCACTTTCCAAAAAAGCATTTATAAACTCATCAATCTCGCCATCTAGCACCGCATCAACATCTGTTGTTTCAAAATCCGTCCGCGTGTCTTTAACTAATTTATATGGCTGCATCACATAATTTCGAATCTGCTGACCCCAGCTTGCCGACTCACCGGCGCGTAATTCACCAATTGTTTCCGCATGTTGTTCCAGTTTCATTTGTGCCAACTTGCCACGCAAAATTTCCATTGCCTTTTCTTTGTTTTGTAACTGTGAACGTTCATTCTGAATCGCCACCACAGTATTAGTTGGAAGATGCGTAATGCGCACCGCTGAATTTGTCGTATTAACAGACTGTCCGCCATGCCCACCAGAATGATAAACATCTATTCTTAAATCTTTTTCTTCAATCTCCACGTCTGTGTCCGCCTTCAAAATCGGTAAAATCTCGACGAGCGCAAATGATGTCTGACGCAAATTATTAGCATTAAATGGCGACAATCTTACTAATCGATGTACACCATGTTCAGATTTAAGCATTCCATATACATTTGTACCAGTTACTTCATAAACTGCGGTTTTTATGCCAGCCTCTTCCCCTTCTACCCGCTCGATCAAGGCCACTTTAAAACCTTTTTTCTCAAAAAATCTTAAGTACATCCGCTCAAGCATCCCCGCCCAGTCCATCGCCTCTGTGCCACCAGCGCCAGAAGTAAGCCGTACTATCGCACCCATGCTATCATATTTACCGTTGAAGCGCAAAGCTTTCTTTAATTCTGACAATTGTTTTTCCATCGCCTCGAGTTGACCATCAATTTCGTCCTTTAAGCTCTCGTCCGACAAATCCATTAATTCTTTCAAATCTTGAATCTGTGTTTTTAACAATTGCCACGGCTGAATCTCATCATTGAGCCTTGCCAACTCCTGGTTTTTTTCAGTTGCAAGTTTCACATCTTTCCAAATCTCCGGCTCTGCCACCTCTTTTTCTAATTCTGCTACCTGTTTCAGTTTTGCGTCAATATCTAATTTTTCCCAAACCTTCAAAAAATCCGTCTCTAGCGTATCCAATCGCTTAATTAAATCTTGCATACCAACAATTATACCATATATAATATACTGCTTTTCCCCACAAAATTAGCACCCCCCAGGGTGCTAATCTCACATAAATAAAAAGCTATTGTTGTTTTTGAATATTCTTCAACATATAATGCCCGTCATCCTTAGTAAACGTCATTGTATACACAGGAATATTATCCGCAAAATTTTCTATTAAATCTTGGATAGCTTCACTTTTGGGAGCCGAGTATGGTTTCACACAATAATTACTGCCAATCTGATCTTCAGATTCGCACCAACTAACAGCATCATGGTATACTTTTACGACCAGAATGCCCTCTTCGTATCTTGCCTCTTTTACGACAGAAAACATAGTCCCACCAGTACCGCCGATACCGCCAAGTTTTACCTTAAATTGCCCGCCCCGTTCTTCTGTATATAAATAATCCCCATGCAACAAATTATAGTCGCGTTTTTCTATCTCTTGATCGCTTCCAAACAAATACTTATATTTATTATTTAAATCATCGTATTTTACAGTAATCGCCCACTCGTCAACCATAGTGGCCGCAACAACCTTATTCGCGCCCAAATTATCAAAGGCGATTTTTATTTTATTATCAACATCGAAATCGTGATCAAGTATATTATCAAATGCACCAAAATTCACCAAATATGGGTCTGCGATTGTTTGCGCCGAAGCGTTATCCATCGCATTTTTAGCAATCACCATTGACGTACCATCCGGACAAGTAACCGTTTCGGTTTCAGTTTCAGCACCGCTATTAGCATTGGCGCAATTTGCTACTTGCGTCTCTAGGTCCTTAACCTTCTGGCTTTGAGAAACCATCTCCCAAACTCCAAATGCTACACCACCAATCGCAATAAGCGCGAGTAGTACCATGCCAATAATTAGACCGGTTGGAGTTGTTTTCTTATCGCTATCATGAAATACCGGTTCAGCTGTATCTACCGGCGTTCCAGGTGCTGTTTGTGGTTGTCCTTCGTTCATCGTGCCCTTTCAAAAAAATAACTGTTATATTAAATCAATTATACCATAAAAAATTAGCACCCCCCAGGGTGCTAATTTCTAGAAGTTTTAAAAAACTATTTCAACATCGATGCGTCATATTTTTTATAACTTCCGTCAGACAACACGAAGAATGACGATTGATAACCACCGTATCCTCTCTCCAAGTCCGATACGCCAACATTGACTACGTCAACCACATAGCCATCAATATCCAAACTTCCTTTTATACTGAAATCACTATTATTTACAGCGTCATAAAGTGGGAAGTATTGTACTGTACCATCGGTCATAATAAATCCGATGCTATCATCACTATTGACTTGCCCAGCGCCAAACTCTACAACTTTGTAAACCTTACCAGTCAAACCAGTAATATTGCACTCTCCAATGTTAATTCCTCTATAACCACCATTTTCAAGATATTCCTTATCCATTAATGTGCAACCAGCCAAACTGCCATCTTTAATTATGATGTTAACAGCATCAACGCTAGTTCCCTGAACAGGGCCAGACTGAAAAGAAATATTATATCCTTCCGATTCGGTAGATTCTATTACCGGATTCTCGAATTCCAGAGCTTCATCACCACCATTTGTAGTAGCACAATTCGCCACCTGTGTCTTCAAGTCTGCAATTTGCTTGTCTTTGCTAGAACCTTGCATCATTTGCCAAACGCCAAACCCAATACCACCAGCCGCAATCAGCGCAAGCAATACCAAGCCAATTATTAAGCCAGTTGGTGACGATTTCTTGTTGTCGTCATGAAATACCGGTTCGGCTGTATCTACCGGCGTTTCAGGTGCTGTTTGTGGTTGTCCTTCGTTCATTGTGTCCTTTCGAAAAATATAGTTATTATGTTTAATCCCATTATAACATAAAACTAGCCCCTTGCGGGGCTAATTTTATTGTGTGAGGTGCCAAGATAAATCGCGTGAGTTAAACTCAAGTCGCATTTTATCTCGGCCAACCAGAACGTCGAAAACGTGAAGTGCCACCTGTCCAGCAAAACGCACTTGCGTTCTGAGGAGCTCAGTGACTTCGGTTTCTCGCTGATCGCCACTTCGCCGAAAACTTAGCGGCTGACAGGGCGTCATCTCGTAACCGAAAAGCGCCATCACCTCGACCCTTTCTGTGTTGTTTGTTAAAGTTTTCATAATTGACTCCTTCAAATAATTAATTGTTAGAGTCATTTATGTGAGCCTCTTTTTTATTGGCTCATAGTTACGACCATAAATGACAATAGCCGCAACCTTAAACTTTTCTCATTGCCAGTGACCGAAGTATGGCATGAGACACTTCAATTATAGCATAAATAAATTTACCAAAAAATTAAATAAACACTTAATAAATACAAAAAGACCCGGCTGGCTCACCAGCCGGGGTAGTTTAAGGATTGAATTGCTTATTGAGCTTTCTTATAATGCTAACTATTAGGATGCTAAACCAAATCCTCGATATCAATCGTAGCACCGTAATCAACGAGTTCATCATAGTGTCGAACCACGTCATCAGGCGCAAGCAACATCGCCACAAGGTCAGCATCGAAACCAGCCTTAAGAAAATCTCCACAAAGCTCTTCCGCTTCCGTGTTGATGTCATACAGTTCCAGTGCATCCGCTTCCTCGAATTCATCCAACAGGGTTTCGAAACGCGATTTTAAATACGCATCCCGTTCCAATTCGTCCACCCTCCTCTACAGAGCTATTCCATCATAATCGAAAAAGAGCTAATAGTACATTTTGCTTCATCCTTTTTGTAAAATACTAGGCAATTCCGCTTTTGCACGGCGCCAGTATTCATATCATAGCACAAAACACCAGAAAGTCAATGTGGAATAACCTAGCTCATGTAATATGTAGCATTCAAATCAACAGTCTGCCCCCTTAGAAATTCAAAATTACTCTCTAAATATTTTATTACATTCAATTCACCAGAAAAACTATCAGATTCATCATGAGATACCACTCCCCAAGTATTCCAATCGTTATAATCGGCCGGATCATACACGCCATTTTTGGTAGAAAAATCATAAACCAAAACCGGAACCGAACCCTCACGTTCCTCATTATAAATTGGATAGCCTCGCACATAATAACCATATGTTTCAGCATAATTTACATCAGAACGATAAAGGTTTATGCCAATAGTCGCACTATCGCCACCTATATAGAATCTTCCGGATTCTAAAAGAGGCATATCTTCATCCAAGTAATAATATTCAAAAGGACGACTCCAGTGATACCAAGTCCCCTTTCCGAGCATTAATCTCCGATTGCCATCAGCACTAACACCATAGTTTACATCAACCACCAATCTACCGGCGCCAGGAGCAATAATGGAATCGTAAATTGAATCGCTGTCCAGATCATATGTACTTACCTTATTACCATCATCATCAATATTGCTACTCTTTGCGATAAAACAGTTTTCGTAATCAATTGTACTGACATCAGATGGCTTCTTTACATACACGGGCGTAATCCTTGCGTAATAACCATAGCTAGCACCAGTATATCCATCACTGTCATCAGAAGTAGTAGATAAACCAATAACATTTGAATCATAGTTAAAAACAATCGTTGTAGTTTCTCGATTTACATCCCAATTCTGGTTACTACCAAATTCACCAAATAAATGAGTCCAATCATCCGAACCCTTATAGATCTCAACTCTAGAAGTATAACGAAAACCGTAGGTCAACTCAACACGCAAATAATCTGCATCAACAAATTCAATATAATTAGGCTCATCATTAGAGGTCATCATTAATTCTAACATTGTGCCATCGTCATCTATATTATATGACTTCAATATTTGTGACTCACCCAAATATTCAGTCGAACAACCATCATAATAATAAGCAACTCTAGGTTTAAAATTATAAACAACCGTATTAGTTCTAGCACTCGAACCACCTCCAATATGATACCTCACCGTTACCGCATCAGTATCAACATTCGCTAATGCCACATAATTAATCGTAACACCACCATAAGTGCCATAATCCAAATCCGGAGTGATGTAAGCGCCATAATAAAAAGTTGACTCGTCTCCAGCAGGTGTAGATTCACTAGTGGCCTTAAGCGTCATAATTTCCTTTTCCGTAGTAGGCAACCCTCTAAACAAAACATCTTCTTCGGAATTTGGCTTAGAAATAGCCATGCCCCACGTATTATCAATCAGAGCCTGCGAGTAAGTTGTCTCCAACATCGAAATAGTACTACTGGAAGATGTATTTGTCTCATTTTTCAAATCTGTCGAATTACTATCCACATAAGCCATCAAAGTATAACCGGCAGTAGTAGCCGTATCAACCGACACCACGCTTTCCCCCACACCAAATACTTTGTCATCCTCTAGGTCCAAATCAATAACAATATCATTAGTGGTAATCGACAAAGCATTGACACTGTCATGGATACTTGCTTTAGTATTCGAATCACCACCAAAGAGCAAGGCGCTCACCGAACCTGAATCACCATTCAAATTAGCAATTGCGAAAAGACCAAGTAGTAACACAATTGATAGAGAAGCCACTTTGGCCACCAAATGCCGTGAAGTATGTACCGAAAACTTATTAACCTTACGCCGACGAACAGTTGCAGTAATAATAGTCACCACAATTATCGCCACGAGAACCGCACCCCCCACAATTGGCAAAACCATACTAACACCATTATCACTAATATTCTTAGTGTCAAGAATCGTATTACCACCAGTATCCGGAATCACAATCGGTTCAGCATCAGCCGGCTCATCCGGAGTATTTGAAGCATTTGGATCATTTACATTTACCGATAATTTCGATGACATGCCATGCTCCTTCCTTAATCAAACATTTTACGTCTTATTATTCTATATGCAAAATGTGTAAGAATCGCACCACCAATTATCCCACATCCAACCAACACGATACCAAGCGCATTTTTAACAAAATCCTCGCCAGTATTAGAGAAAGCACCAGTATCTGGAGCCTCAATATCTTCTTCCTCCTCTTCATCTACACCTTTCTTAAGTTGCACAAGAACAATTACACCTTCCTGGTCGTTGGCATGAATGTCAAAATCTTCAGAATAAACTATCCCGTCATCCTCATTGTAGCCTTTGCTCTGTATTTTACTATACCCTTCTGGAGAAGTAACTTGAGCAAACCTGTAGGTTCCAACTCCTAGATTTGAGAACAAAATCGTACCTTCGTCACCAACAGTCCTTATTGATTCTCCGCCATCGCTTGCTTTGTAATCAGTATATTCACCATCCTGTCCTTTCAATTGCAATTTATAAGTCCCACCAGCCACCACCTGGCCAGAATCAACATCAGACTGCATAAGTAAAGCGGAGAAACTACTTACATCGATTGAAGACGAGATACCGACTAATCTACCACTTCCAGTTATTGGAGTCCGAACGCCATCATACGTAAAAATCGCGTCTGAATTAAAAGTGCGCTCCTCCAAAGCTAATGGATAAGTTGCCCCAACAGTGACACGGTAAGACGGTACCTTTCCGCGCGTTACGGCATTTTGGCCAAAACTTGCTGTCATCCTTTCAATCAAAGCAGATCTTTGATCTTCAGAATAAAACCCATAATCAAGTATTTTTTCAATGGCTAAATTCATATAATTTGCATCAAGGTCGCTCCAAGACGGCCCATCAGCACCAATCCTTCCGAAATAAAAGATTGCCGAGAATAAGCCATCGCTAGATTTATATACACCATATTGCAACGGTGTACTAATCACCCGCGCCTTAAACGCATTATATGTTTCGCCTTCTTGTTGGGTCACTTCAGTAAAGAGAGGTCTCACGTTAAAATTATAACCAAGATTAGAACTATCGCTTCCACTCTGCAAGTTTAATGGGGCAGGCAAAAGTGCATACATCGTTCCGACCGTAATATTAGTTGCACCCTCATAGCTATCTTCAATAATACAATCAATTGCATCCCCAGTAGCACCATTAGACCTCATCAAAGAATTCGTTAGAGATGATCCGGCTATATAGGCCCAATTAATACGGTTATTTGTCGCAACGCCAGTTTGCATTTTAGTATCAACCAAATGATGAAGGCCTTGAGCGCCAATTTTAAAACAAAAAGTTTTATTGCCAATCGTCACTTGGCCAATCCTAGCATAACCAATTCGCCATGTCCTTAAACTACCTTTTGCAAAAACAAGTTCAAATGGTTGTGTCACACTCAAGCCAACAGCGTTTTCATTAAATTCACCGATAATATTTCCACTCTCAATTCTCCATTGTCCAATAACAGTATTACCATTACGCAAATCAACATTTCCAGTACTAGCCGGAAAACTAAGATCAACCGCGCTTCCTGTGGAGTGCGTTTGAATTGCCACACTGAAATTATCACCACTTTGTAAAGTGTCACCAGACAGCAGCTGCATCGACAATTTCAGAACACCAGAATCAACAGAAGCAGAATCAACGGAATAATCGTCTAGATTTGAAGAGGCCGATGCTCCAGCCTGAACATCCACCTTGGTACCATCCGCAAGAAACAATGTCAGATTTTCAACATTTATATAATTACTAATATCCCGTCCCCCTTCAGCAAAGACATTAGCGGATTTTAGGCCCAAACAACACGTAATAAGAATAACAGCTGCCAACAAAAACTTCGCAACGTATCCAAACATCCTAAAACATTTTTTCTTTTTCATTTTTGCCTTTCTGTTTTTATGACCTTATTCACCTACCATTATAATGCTTATTTTTATATTGTCAATAGTTAATCCTTATCTTTAAAAATCCCCGCCGACTCAAGCCTGCAGGGATTCTTTAGTGGATGCTTTCTTTCGCTCCTTCTCAATCAGTTTTTTGACGTACATTGCCTTTCGAATATTTCTCGCTCGAGGTTGTTTGCGCGAATCTTTCTTCGCAAAATCCCGCAAAATCGCGGTAGTAATAATACGGTGACTCTCGCCGCCATAAATGTATGGCTCCATGAATTCTCCCACCCAATCAATCGTCTCTGCGTCAAGCACACTCGACGTATCAGTCACGATTTTAGGGAATCCATAATCATCACTACTCGAATCACCAAAAGCCGCCAAGGCCATTAACAACCTTGATTTCTCCTGACGTTTCATTTTTTCATAAACAATATTCGGCCATGGCATCGCCCAAAACTCATCATAGCTACATTTAAAACGAACTATCAAGCTACTTTTGCCACGGCTGTCTTTTGTCATCTCTCTGAAATATTCTTTTTTCTTTACAAATTCATTTATCCAAGCAAAATCAGCAACAAAAATACCGGCACCAGGCACCTTGAATTCCACCCAGGAATGATGTGTCTGGAACTCGCCATTTACGAAATAATCTCCTCGGTACAGTACAGCACTACGATTGCTCTTAAGCAAGATCATCATTAATGCCGCCATTTCATAACAAATCCCGCCGCCAAGCCATTTTTGAAAACGAAGAAACGCGTCATTTTCAAAGTATCGCGTCATCTTGAAACCATGAAACCACAAATTCTCGTGCTCTTCAGCTAGCTTGTCAAAGTACTCTCTCGCCGCCCGCTCACTAATATTGGAAAACACATCAGAAAGTGTCGACAGCAGAATACCCGCAAAGAGTCCAATCGCTGCTCCAAAGATCGCCCATGTCACACCAGACTTAAAAAACACATCCAAAGAAAACACCACCTTTTTAAAGTGCAAATTGCCCAAATGCAACAATTACCTAATCATATTATATAATATTCTGATTGATTAATCAATCCTCACATCGATGACAATTCATCTATACTATATCTTATCCACTCTTGACTAATTATCTATATTGTGAAAAAATATTATCAATGCATCACTATATGGGAGGCATAGTATTTTAATATCTTGATTCTATTTGGGGAAAGGAAGTGGTTGAATTGAAAGTCAGGGATATCGAAGTGGGGAATCGCATCGGCGAATCCTCTAAATTCCGCATTTACCTTGGTAAGATGGACGATGGGCACTCAGTGATTATGAAGGTGGCAAAGACATTCGAAGATGGCGACATCCTGGCCGAGGAAGCTGGCAAATTTAGAGTTCTGCATGCTTTTGAGAAAGTGATAGCAAAGTACGTGGAGATCCATGACACAAGTAACCCGCACTACGATTGGTTATTTGCGAACTTGCTAGCCTCTTTTCTGGAACCTACCCAAGACGACCGTCGCATCAATGTCTTTGCAATGCCCGATATCGACCTTGGCGAGCTAATCCCATTAACAAAACTGCACGCCGAAGTCGAAATCAACGTTCGCACTAGCGTCTGGATTCTGGGGCGTCTTTTTAAGTTCTACAGCTTTTTCGAGCTGCTAGCGGCTCAAGGGGACAACCCTGTCACTAGATACCCAGTCTTCTCGCCCGATGATTACTTCATTGGGGCAAAAAGGCACCGCCTAATCTACTACAACTTCTCAGGAGATGTGGCCGACGTAATAGCTACTGATTTTGTCAAGGCTATTTCTAAGTTCATTCTTGACTGGGTAGTTGTTGGGGATGATCTAGCTGAACAGAAATATTTTGAACTGTTGGGTGACTTCGCGAAAAATGGTTGCGCCTCGTTTGAGGAGGCGCACAACTATCTCTACACGCCTGTTGCTAAGCTCTGGGGAATTCAGTATCATCCTTTTACTTATCGCGACCGTGGCACCATCGCCTGGAAAACCATCAAGGAGGATTGAGAAATGGGACGAGAAACCTTTTCGGTAGAGAGTTACCGACGTGCTCGCCGTGAATACGGTGTAACGCACGACACTGACGTGACCAAAAAAGCAGAACAGTATGCCAAGGAAACTGGACATCTCAGCGAAATCGTTGACCCCGCCATTAACCCGATCAGGAGATCTTTGATCCGGCTGGACCCCCATCAGAAGAAGTGGATTGCGACCCTCGGCTGCCCGATGGACATCGAGGTCAGTTGCGATACCACTGGTTCTATGGGGGGCGAAGTCGATACGGAGATGGCAGTTCTGCCCGAACTCTACGAGGCTGTGGCGAAAGTTCTGCCGGGTTACGACCCGCAACTTTGTCTCGGCATCTTCGGCGACGTCTGTGACGATTTCGTCATGTGTCGTCCGCAATTCGAGATGGAAGCGCCCAAAATCGTGAACTATCTCAAGGAAATGGCGCCCCAGCGCGAAGGTGGAGATACTCCGGAAGATCCGCAGTATGCCATGTTTGCTCGAGCTTATCTGACCGATGCCTACACCAATCGCATTGGTCTTAAAGGGTATCACTTCATCGTGACAGATGCACCCTGCCATCATCGTCTCAATCGTGATGATATCGTGCGTATTTTTGGCAAAGATATCTTTGATAATGAGCTGAAAAATATGGCTGAGATTCCCACGATGGAAGAGATGATTAAAGATCTCAAGAACAGGACTCATCAGTTTATTCTGGTGGTCAATTCCCACAGCACTGCCGACGATTGGTGCGATCTCTGTGGTTCGAAGTCGGTAATAAAAATCGATTCTACTCGGCAACTGCCGGCGGTCATTTCCGCCATCATCGGTCTGACCGAGGGGACAAGGGATATCGACAATCGTCTGGTTTTCGACTATGATTTAATTAAGCAGCTTTCCAGCATCGACATTGGTGCGCAAGCGAAGCTTCGCCACGCGTTACCCCATCCGGTTCCGAAGGCTGGCGACATCTTTAGGAACAAAGGTGACCTCTGGCCGATCCAGCCTGGCGAAGAAGACGCCGAAGATACGCCGATGGAAGCTCCGGACCACATCGAATACCTGTAGTAATCAAGATTCATTAACAATTTGGTTTACAGTCTGCTAAGAGGTGTAATGTGTTCAACGAAATCTACGTTATCACCGACCTCGGTCCAGGCGACGGCGGAAAAGGCAGTATAGTGCACGCACTTTCATGCAAAACCGACGCTAGTATTATCATCAAACGCGGCGGCGCACAAGGTTCTCATGGCGTACACACTTCCCTAGGAGAGAGTTTCAACTTTTCTCAGTGGGGATGCGGAACGCTTGAAGGTGTACCGACTTTTCTGTCCGAGCAAATGGTCATTTCACCTGTTGGGCTTGAGAATGAATCAGAAGCCCTCAAAAAGCTCGGGATTTTCGACCCGTTCAAACTTCTCACCTGCGACCCGTCCTGCATCGTCGCCACGCCTTATCATAGAATCGCTTCTCAGTTTGAAGAGCTGCTCTTAAAAGATAAGCCGCGCGGCACCGTCGGAACGGGCGTTGGACAAGCCTATCGCATGACTTCCTTAGGCGAAGAGATGACAATCCGAGCTCGCGATCTCACGAATCGTCGCGTTATCCGCTCAAAACTTCAAAGACAATACGATTATTACTTTGAGCGGTATGGCAACATCACTCGAGATGCTTTTTTACTTGACGATTTTCAAAGCTACGCCGCCAACCTCATCTTGCTTCTTCATGACGAAGATTATTTTAACTATATTATCGATGTATTCGACAAAATAGGTAAAAAACTTACGTTCGCAAGTCTAGATGAGGTGTTAAAAGGCGACGGCACAGCAATCGTCGAGTGCTCGCACGGAGTTTTAACCGACGCTGAAATGGGCTTAAAACCCCACGTCAGCGCCATCCGAACTCTGCCGATCTTCGCAAACGAAATGCTTAAGAATGCCGGGTACGATGGCAAGATTATCAACTACGCCGTTCATCGTGCCTACGAAATCCGTCATGGCGCCGGCCCTATGCCGACCTATGACCCCGAATTTACCGCACGCATGCTTCCTGGCAGTCACAAAGATAAAAACCGCTGGCAAGGCACCGTTCGCGCCGGCCCCCTTGATTTGAATCTTGTGAAATATGCACTGGATGTAAGTAACGAAATAAGCTTTGATGGACTGGCTCTCACTTGGTTTGACCAGATTTTAGCAAACAATCGTACTTGGCCAATTTGCGTCGACTACAAGTACGTACGAAACTGCAACGAATCGTATGTTGACTTTTTGAGTAGAGCCGAGCCCATCATTCCTGAAACCGTCATCAAAAACCCCATTGCCGTACGCGAGTTATTCGATTTCGTCGGCAAAATCCTCGAAGGTTTTCTAAAAGTCCCGCTAAAAATCCTTTCAGCCGGACCCACGGAAAAGAATAAAATCTATTCAGAATGAGGAGGACAAAATCATGGCTGAAGAAATGAAGAACACCGCCAGCGAGACCACCGCCGAATCTGCCCTGGCAGATTCCGCAACAAACCCTTTTGACAACGAAGTCATCACCAAACTCATCGAGTCTGGCCTTGACCGAACCGCCGCTCAGAAAATCATGGTAGACCTTGGCATCGAAAGCCTCGAAGACCTGGCTTCCCTCGAAGTCACTGACCTCACCGGCGCCGGCATGAAGCTGGCCAAAGCCCGTAAGCTCGTAAATGAGCTGAAGACAGCATCAAAACCTGCCGCTTCCGCCGTAGCCACCGCGGAAACCCGCGCCATTCAGACCCAGTTCGAGGCTCTTCTTCCTCCTGTGCCGACAGATGATTCCTGGCTCAACGCCCTGAAAACCGGCGGCATTCTGAAAGTGGACGAGTCGTCCTACATCGCCGCCATCCGTGCGGCACTGGCTGACCGAGCTGGGCTCTATGCCATCCCGGATGCCTTGGCGAAAGCAATGGAAAAATACGCCGACGAGACGGAAGAACAGGTCGACCCGACCTTCTACGCTCTGCGTAAGTCTCTGACCCGCCGCACCTATGGCGACATCTTCGCCGCCATCGACGGCCTGGACGGCACTTTCATCACCGAAAGCCGCCGCAAGGAATTCCTCGGTCGCATCCGCGATACCCTGTGGCCCGCCATCGCTGAAAGTTACCAGACGTTGGACGGCTGGTATCAGACCTGGCGCGCCAGCTTCTCTGATCCTTCCATGCTGATTGCCGCCATCGGTGGAGGTTTCGGCGGCGGTGCTCCTGGCATGAGTATGATTACTCCGCCCGACACCGCTCCGCTTCATGATGCCGGCGATACGCTGGTCGATTCCATCAACCGCGTTTTCCGCGGCACCGGTGTTCAGGTCGCCGCCGCCATGGCGTACGACGCCAATGTCATTCGCAACACTCTGGAAGATACGCGCCTGCCCTCTATGGTTGGCGTGAAAAACCGCGAGATGATGCTGAAGAAAATCGGCGCCGCCGTCAGCAGCAACTACATCCGTCTGGAGCAGAACCTGGTCAAATACGTCCTCGGCTTTGCCAAGCACGACACGGTGACTTCCGATGTGGAAGTCAACTACTTCGTGGCGCTCTGGCAGCTCGGCACCCAGATCAACTGGAACGAGCTCGGTGTGAGCAACACCGGCGGCGTGACTGGTCTCACCGGCAAGCGCGTCCTGTAAACCACCGCACATTAGATTGGCCCCCTGCATGCAGGGGGCCTTTCTTTTGACTATTTAAAGCCAAACATATTTTGCATAGAGCATAGT
This sequence comes from uncultured Candidatus Saccharibacteria bacterium, assembly GCA_946414345.1. GTDB lineage: Bacteria > Patescibacteriota > Saccharimonadia > Saccharimonadales > Saccharimonadaceae > Nanosyncoccus. The sequence goes on from CAMKOB010000007.1 coordinate 35,311, forward strand.
TGCAATCGTGCGATACTCATCATTATAAAACGGACAATCACCTTCCATTTCTTTTGGAATAAGGTAATGGAATCTACCAGTAAACCTCGCAAAACCTTTGTGAAGCAATCTGTACTGAAGCAAATCACTCTCTAGCCGTTCAATTGCTCGTCTTTTTGCAAATGTCGTTGGGTGATTAAAATACAAATCCACAATTTTACGCCGTGTTTGTTCGAGATTCGTTTTATTACCACCCAGCCAAATCGTGTTTAGGTAAATATGAGCCGCATGGAAACTACCAGGATAAAAATCTTCACTCGCGCATAATTCTTCCAGGTTCCAAATATCCAGGTCTGATTCTTTGGTCCCATAACCTTTTAATTTCGAACCACCGACCATAACAATCTCTGACGGTTTAAGCCTCGAAGCAATCTCCTCAAGCTCCGCCTCAAAAGCCGGAATATTCTTAAAAAATGGTCCTTCAAGCTTCGCTTCTGGTGTAAATAGCTTTGCAGGCTTATTGAATTCATCAAGCCACTCTTGTCTCTTCTCAGAGACATATAACGGCTCGACCGATCTTCTAGCCGGGAGAAACTTTGTTTCCGATATCAGCGGAAGCATCTTCGCCTTGCTCAAAATTCCCCTTCTCTGAATATACTCCCAAGTATCTTTAAAACTCTGGATTAAAACTCTATCAAGGCTATATTGAAGAATTTCTAAAATCTCTTGCTGATCTATATAGCCGTATTTCAAAAGCCACGGAGTAAGATGCACACATTTTACAACACGCTCCAACCCTTCGCTCGGCCTCGCGTCAAGCTCGAAACAGTCGCCAAAATGGAAATTTTCACGCACGTCCTGTACATGCAGTAGCCTATACCACGCTTCTTTGTATACCACCCTAAAATCCTTCGGTGCGTCTTTTAAGACCCACATTGGCAAATATAGCAGGACTCTTTCTGAGTTTCTCTTGCTAAGCAGCTCACTACAGGCATAATAAAAAATCTCACGCCTGGTCTGATCCCTACGCACACTTTTTGGGTCTTGCTCGAAAAATAGACAAATCGCCTCAGCAAGGCTTTTGCGATAAGCCGATGTCGTATCAAACCTTTCCTCGATTGCAGGTTTCAGTATTGCAGCCACAAATTTCCCCTCCTCTCTATGCATTTTAATGTACTAAATATATTATACCATCTTCTTGACAAAATATCTATCTAAATATTTAAAAATTTAGCCCCGGCAACGCCGGGGCTGGTTCAACAGCAATATTATTCTTTGATCGGACGCCGCCTCTTAAAGGTGGCAAAGTACACACGCCTCACTTCATCGTCGCTCATCGAGCTAATATGATGGATTTCCTGTTCTGCCATCTTCATTTCTTCTTCAGTGGCGGTGTTAGCTTGTTCTGCAAAAGAATGCTGAATTGCCACACCATTCCGTAAAGCATCCACCATCGTTTTAGTGTAACTCTCAAGCCGCTTGTTGCATGATTGAAAAAAACATTCGGTATGATAATCCATCAACTCCGCTCGCATCCGCAAGCACTCATCTTGTTGCTGTTTTTTACTAAGGAACATTGAATAACCCCCTTCAAATATGTAAATAAATTATAACATAAAAATATCCCCCGGCCAGCGGCCGGGGGGATCGCGTATTTTAAAACAGAATTTCCTTAATCTTCCCTCCCAAAAATTTATTGATGTTTTTCACAGCAGCCCTGAAGAGCTGGAGCTCGGGCTCCGACAGCTCATAGTCAAGACCGTACGGGTTATTCACCAACCAGAATTCAATGATTGAAAACTGGGCAGGCGACAGCCCATCCGAAAGCAGAGCCATAACCTGGTCATAAATCGCTTCCGTCAGTGGTTTCACTCGCTCGTACCAATCATCATACTTCACGGTCTCTTTCCAGAGGCAGTCGGCGAGCAAACCGCCAATTTCCAACTGGAAACGTACATCGTCTAGGCGGATAAAACCGGTTTCTTCCGCAAGACGCTGCAACTTCTTAGCCTCATACGAGTCCCCTTCTTCGCTTCCTAAACCTCCCCTGAGGTAGTAAATAACAACACTCGGGCTCTTGCCCAGCTTCTCTGCCAGGCTATCAAGGACTCCCCCCAGACCCATGTTTCTTACGAACGGCTCAAAATCCCAAGCCGGCTTGCAATATACCCCCATGGTCAATCCTCCTTCTGTTTTGTTAAGATACACTAATTGCAATTATAGCACTAAAACCCAAAAAAGTCAATAATACTAGCCCTTATTTTCTCTTTGCTTCAAAAAACACACACGGCACCGCCGGTGGAGGCGTAAAATCATTCGGCTTCAGAGGTAACCGTATCTTAGTTTCATAATCCACCGTCAGTTGATACCCCAGTTGCGAAGTATAATGTCTAGTGTTATTCAGTAGTTTCAACGCAAACTGCTTCTGTAAAATCAGATAAATCGCCTCTGGCGGATTTTTATCTTCAATCAATTTATGCAAAATCTCCGAGCTCAAATGAAACGGCGGATTTGCAAATATCTTATACGGCTCATCCGGTAGTTCAAAATCTTGGAATTCCTTCTCTACCACCGTCACGTTAGCAATCCCCCTTTTCGACAAATTCTCTGTTAGTTTTGCTACAGTTGTAGCATCCGGCTCAATTGCGATCACTTGTCGCACGCGTTTTGACAGCGCGCTCGTAATCACTCCAGACCCCGCCCCAACCTCTACTACTAGGTCCCGTTTTTTTAGATTTGAATGCCCAATCAACATCAAAGCCAGTCTTGGAGAACGTAAAAAATGTTGCGCCAATCTATAATCCCGCATCTTCTATCACCTTCCACGCCTCTTCCACCGAATGTGTCTCCATCAGCTTCGCCCTTATCTCCCCCGCCCCCGGGAAATTATTGATATAAATCTTGAAATAATGCTTCAAAGGCTCATACGGGAGAATATGCGAATGGTTGTTCGAGGAGCATTTGCGACAACGGGAGCAAGGTAGCGAGCGAGCCCCGTAACGCTCGCCCCTTGGGACGCGAATTGCCGAAGGCAAACGGGCGCGAGCGAAGCGGCGACGAGAATAACCATTCGTAAATTCTTCGTATAAATTTAAATGCAATTTCAACAATTTAATCAAATCCTCCCTGGTCGGTTGATAATCCGTAAAACAATACGGATTTGCAAACACTCCGCGCCCGATCATAAACCCATCCACCTCTGGATACTGCTCGTGAAGACTCATCGCATGTGCTTTATCTCTGATATCACCATTAATTATCAGCTTTGTCTCTGGACTTATTTCATCACGAAGCTTCACAATCTCTGGTATCAATTCATAATGCGCTGGCACTTTACTCATTTCTTTCTTCGTCCTAAGATGAACTGTTAGAGCCGCCGGATGTTCGCTCAATAACACCGGTAGCCACTCCTTAAATTCATCCATAGCGCTCCATCCGAGCCTCGTCTTTACCGACACTGGCAAATTCGTCGCTTTTTTCGCATTTCGCACGCATTCCACAGCCAGTTCCGGCGTTTTAATCATCGCAGCTCCACCCCCAGCCCGATTGACATTCTTATCTGGGCAACCAAAATTAATGTCCACCCCAACAAAACCAAGCTCCTCTAAAGCTCCTGCTACCACCGCAAAATGCTCCGGATTTTTACCCCAAATCTGCGCAATTATCGGTGGATCCGTCGGAGCAATCGTGAGCCTCTCAAGAGCATTTGCCCGCCCCTTCTCTGACGCATAAGATGACACATTGGTAAATTCCGTAAAAAACAAGTCCGGCCGGCCAGCTTCCGCCACCACCTGGCGAAAAACCACATCCGTCACCCCTTCCATCGGCGCCAAAATCAAAAACGGCTTTGCCAGCTTGTCCCAAATATTCATATCCATTATTATATCACATTTCTCCACCCCAGTAAAATATACTTTACATATTGACTTTTTAAAGAGTTTATGCTATAATTAAAGTACATTTGAGGGAGGGCAAAATTGAACATTAACAGAGGGAGGAAAAATCATGAACGAAAAGCTTAAAAACGCAGCAGTGGTCCTGCTGCCTGTGGCGATCGTCGCCATCATCATGTTCTGCATCTGGTATCTGGCCCTGCCGGCCATCACCTTGCAAAGCAAAGGCTTCGGTTGGTTCTCCGCAATAACAGTAACGCTTCTAGCAATCGGTCTTACCACTGTTATCGAGGCAAAATGTTGGAGCGATACTGCCATCCACATCGTGTGGGTGGCCGCAATACTAATCATTGTTACTGTTATCGTCGTGTCTATCATTTCATGGACCTGTTTCCATGCCACAAAAGCAGCTTCAGTAGCAGACGTCACCGTAAGTGAAACAAACATCAGTGAAGTTTTTCCAGACCTAGTGGAAACAGAGAACGCCAGTAACCTGACACTCGTAGATCTAGACACCGCGCGAATGCTCGGCGACAAAAAAATCGCTGGGCTGAAGAATTCCTCTTGGTATGAGGTTAGCACGGAGTATAACCTTGTGAAATACAATGGCAAATACTACCGCCTATCGTTCCTCGACTATGGAGGGTTCTACAAGTATCGCAAAGCAAAAAACGAGGGAATTCCCGGCTATATCTTGGTAGAATGCACGCCTAGCGACGGCATCGTCACCCAGAATGCCACCCTCGTAGAGCTGGACAACCCGATCAGGTATTCAAAAGGTGCTTTCTGGGGCTACGACCTTACGAGGCATCTGCGGTACCAGTACCCCGGATACATGTTTGACACCTCTTTCCCCGAAATCGACGAGGAAGGCGTGCCCTACTACGTAACCGGCGTGCTCCGGCCCACTGCGGCGTGGGGGGTAAAGACCATCAAAAGCTTTATTCTCACCAACGCCCAAACCGGTGAATCCACCGAATACTGGGTCAACGAAGCACCGGACTGGATTGATCACGTCTTTTCGTTAGGTTACCTCACCACCATCGCGGAATGGCATTACACTCTCCGTGACGGCTGGTGGAATTCCGTCACAAGCAAAACCAACGTGTGGCATACCACGTACCACTACAAAGGTGCATACAAAAACAGCGATGACAGCAAATACGCCGTCTTCCACGGCTACAGCTCCACGGTCATCGACGGCGAAGTACAATTTTACACTGGGCTCACCGCCGCCAACGCCGCCGAGTCTAACCTGGGCTGGCTCCTTATCGACACCAGCACTGGCAAAATGACTCAATATGCGATAGTCGGCGCAGAGGAAAGCTCCGCGCAGGCCGCCGTGGAGCAATTGGTTTCTGCTTACCGGTATCAGGCAACGTTCCCGTTGCCCGCCAACATCAACGGCGAGGCCTCGTACATCATGTGCCTCAAAGGAGGTGCCGGCCTGGTCCAGGCGTACGCCATCTGCAACGTGCAGAACTACGCCATTGCGGTTCAAGCCGAAACTCTGCCGAAAGCGATCGCGCTCTACCTCGAGAAATTGGGGTATGTCGCATCCGAACCGGCAATCGACGACGAGCCGACCACAACCTATCCGCAGTTCAACCCCGACGACATCGTGAGCGTCTACACCATCAAGGTAAATGATACCACCCAGTGGTATTACGAGATGGCAAGCGGCGAGCTCTATCTAGTCGTCAAAGTCAAGTAACCCCCCCCTCAAACCGAAAAGGAGGCCCTCCGGGACCTCCTTTTCTCATGCCACATTTATCCCATCGGCAATATTGGTAAATGCTCTAAACAACCTCAAACATATCCCCCAGTTTTAAAACTAATGGTTTTTAGTGATATAATATATCTAAACATATATTTTTTGAAAGGAAAAAATGGGAGAAGAACAAATTAAAAACGAATTATCGGCAACAACGGATAAGTCAATAATTAAAGAAAAAGGGGACAAGACAAATAAGGGTTTCCTTATTGGCGTAATCACGTTGTCAATTCTAGCAATTGGTGGCATTTCATTTGGTATTTATGAATTAACGCAAAATAATAATAAAAGTGCGGAGATCGAAACACTGAAAAACACAATTAGCCAACAAAATCAAGAACACCAAAATGAAAAAAGCAGTGAAGATACCTTGCTAGAGATAATCACAAATGAAGAAGATACTAAAAAAGAAGCATCCGAGACAAATAACGCAGATATCGAAAAGGAAGCATCCGAGACAAATAATAATCAAAACGAAACAGCTACATCTGAAATAATTGGAAAGTTTTTATTATTCAACAGGAAACTTAGTAATGCAAAAAAGCAAAGATACGAATTGGTATATGTCAGTGGAGGCGAGCGTACGGCATTTAATAATATATCCTCCGAAGATGATAGTTACTATATTCTAGACACCCAAAAGCTTGGTTCAACCGAAGATTTAAAAGCCTTTGATTTAGTGTCAGTAATAAAACCATTAACAGAACAAAAAATTAAAAACGGAATGCCCGAATATGCCATTTTTAATATTTATTCTAATGACGACAAATTATATCTATCCCAATGTGAATCATTCACCGTTGAATATCTTGACGGACATGATTATTTGGCGATGACCATAGGGTTCGATCTAAATACCGATATACCAATTGCAGTAAATTACAGTTGCCACTACAATAATGATACCACCAGAAGACTATATCACAGAGCTATTTACAATCTAAATGCTGAAACTGGTGAAATTAAAGAACTTGAACAATTTTCAACATCAGATTTTGCTAATAAATAATCACGTAATCAACATCGAACTAGACATTATCACATATAATCAATATGTTATAATGTTACTATGAAAATCTTATTACTAGGTTACGGCGTCGAGGGGAAAGCCGCCGAACAATACATCAAAACTCATTTTGAAAACGCCGAAATTGACATCTTAGAAAATTTCACTCCCACAGAAATCAAACAGGGAGATTATTCATCCTATGATATTATTTTCCGTAGTCCATCCGTTCCACCACTAAATCTGCCCAACGAATCTTCCGTCACTAAATTCTTTTTTGACCACTGCCCCTGTCCAATTATCGGTGTTACTGCTACCAAAGGCAAAGGCACGACTTGTTCATTTATCGAATCATTGTTAAAAGCCCATGGCGAAGACGTTCATCTAGTTGGCAATATCGGCGAACCCGCCATTAATACTCTCGACAGTCTCAAACCTACCTCAGTTGTCGTCTACGAAATGTCCAGCTTTCAACTTTGGGACCTACAAAAATCCCCTCATATCTCTGTTGTAGGACACATCGAACCGGATCATCTTAACGTCCACGACGGCTATGACGATTATCTCAATGCCAAGTCCAACATTTGCGCTCATCAATCAAAAGACGACTATTGTATCTATTACAAAGACAACATCACTTCCAAGAAAATCTCCGAAAAAAGCCCCGCTCACAAAATCCCTTACCCATTTAGTATTCCGGATGACATCAAAAACGCCATTACCTTACCAGGCGAACACAACATAAACAACGCACTCGCCGCCATTGCTGCTGTCGCCAGTTATAAAAATATCTCACCAGATGAATATTTAAGCGAATACAAAACTGAAATTATTGAGGGCCTTAAAAACTTCAAAGGCCTCCCTCACCGTCTTGAATTCCTCCGTGAACTAAAGGGCGCCAAATACTACGACGACAACTTCTCTACCAACCCCTCTTCTACCCGCGTCGCCGTCAATGCCTTCCCTAACGACAATTTAGTCATTATCATCGGTGGTCGCGACAAAACCGACAACGAAGATATCCCAGAAATATACGAAATCTTAAAGGCTCCCCAAATCAAAAAAATTGTTCTAATGGGCGAATCTGGTCACGAGCTCGCCAAACGCTACCAAGATGAAAGATTCATCATAGTGGAATCCCTCGAAGAAGCCGTCAGCACCGCCAGAAAAGAAGCTGAAGGCTTCGCAAATTCCATCGTCCTCATGTCCCCTTCTGCCGCTTCCTTCGACATGTTCGAAAACGTCTACGACCGCGGGGCAAAATATCAAACGCTCATTTATCATTTACAAGCATAATGATAAGAGGAATTAACAAAAATGCCAACAAATCATGAAAACATCACACCGAATCAAGAACCCATTGACCGCCCATTAGAACAATCCAAAAATGATGATCCAACTATACGACATAATAAAAACATTGGCGCCAAAATCCTCGCTCTCATTAACTTTGAAGCTCGTCACAAACCAATCGTAGAATCGAGTTTCAATAAATCCAGAAAACACGGCGAGAAACTCCCGGGCAAAAACAACGAAAGAAGAAACTACGCCTACCTTTCTCGTTTAAAAAAACTAATAGAAAAGCACGGCAACGTAACAAAAATGCCGACAAATCATGAAAACATCACACCTAATCAAGAACCCATTGACCGCCCATTAGAACAATCCAAAAATGATGATCCAACTA
>CAMKOB010000008.1 GCA_946414345.1 uncultured Candidatus Saccharibacteria bacterium
CATTATAGTTTAATGCTACAAATGTAGTAATAAGGATTAAGGTCATAATACCAGTAATTCTAAGGATGGTATGTCCTTTAGAATAGATGGAAAATTTGTTGGTCTTCTTAGACTTATGTTTCTTAACTAGACTAATTATTAAGGCTAGTAATACTAATACTACTACAGAAATGCCAATAATAGGAGCAATCATATTAGAAGTATTATTTACTCCATCGTTATGTACAGTGCTGAATACGCCAGTATCTGGCACATTGGTGTCTGCATCGGTGTCTGGCACCACGGTTGGAGTAGCGTCATTGACGTTGATTAGTAGTTTAGAAGACATGTTTTATCCTTTTTGTGTTTGTTTATGACCTTGTTACGCTAATGATTATAACAAAATAGAAAAAATAGTCAAGAACCAATCAAACAAACCCCAAAAATGACAAAATCCAAAATTATGTTATAATAATAGAATGGAAAATCAAATCATCTTAATCGATAAACCAGCCGGCATCTCCAGCTTTGGTGTTGTTGCAAAGGTCCGTGGCTATCTCAAGGCTGCCTATGGTCACAAAATCAAGGTCGGCCACACCGGCACACTAGATCCTTTTGCCACCGGTCTTCTGATTCTTTTAACTGGCAAAATGACCAAAAAATCAAATGAATTCCTCAAAAAAGATAAGATCTACGAAGCCACGCTAAAGCTCGGCTACGCCTCCACTACTGGCGACCCAGAAGGCGAAATTACAAAAGCTAGTGACGTTATTCCGTCAGCCGACAGTCTCCAAACAGCAATTTCGAGCTTCATTGGTGAAATTAACCAAAAAGTCCCAACATTCAGCGCCGTCAAAATCAACGGCGAACGCGCCTACAAACTTGCCCGCAAAGGAGTAGATTTCGAAACTCCCACTCGAAAAGTCATCATTTATAGTATAAAAATCCTAAAATACAATTACCCGGAACTAACTATTCGTTGCCACGTATCAAGCGGCACTTACATCCGTACTCTCGCCAAAGACATAGGTGAAAAACTCGGCACCAGCGCCTACCTCACTGCTCTCCGACGTGTTCAAATCGCCGATTACAGCGTAAAGGACGCCCTCTCCTTGTCTTGTTTTGAAAGAACGACAAAGTAAAATGGTGGCAATCTTTTAATCGCTCCGCGATTAAAAGCTGGTACCACTGCGGTTGCGAAGCTCCGGTGATTCTCAATTAGATAATTCCATTTGAGATTAAAAGCCACAAGATTGGTCTTTTCTTCTTGCGAAGCGCTATTACTGATAGAGCGAGCAAGAAAAAAGGCCGAGATTGCGGCTTTTAACTCAAATGGTGGTACCGGGTGGAATTGAACCACCGACCTCGGGCTTATGAGTCCCACGCTCTAACCAGCTGAGCTACGGTACCATTCTTTTATTATATCATACATTCGTGATATAATAAAGTCATGAAGAAAAACGGCTTTACAATCCCAGAGATAAGCATCGTTGTCGTCGTAGCACTATTGCTTTTTACTCTCTTCTTTACCCAGTATCAAAATTTTGCAGCCATGCATCGCGACGAAGCCAGAAAAACCGCCATCAACACTATTTATTATGCTCTCGAGAATAATTTCAAAGAAAAAGGCTATTACCCAGAATCAATCTCCATTGCCAATCTTCCAGTAGTCGCAGAAAAGTTCTGGACCGATCCAGAAGGCTACGACTTCAATGCTCCAGAAAGCTCATACGTTTACCAACCGGCTAATTGCCATCAAGCTCGTTGTACTGAATACACTCTTCGCACTCGACTCGAAAAAGAAGATGATTATATTAAAACTAACCCTTCAGTAGAATAGTCTACTCTTGCGTTTTCTTACGCAAAGCTCTCTTCTTGGCCTCAGTAATCAAATCCGATACTTCTTTTAATTCATGTGGTTTAATATCTGAATATTCAAAAGTATAAGTCGTCTCATCGCCCACTGTGGACAAACGGAAAGTCCCAAAATTAAAGATTTTCTGCAAAATACCATTTTGGCTAAAGCTCGCATCTTCAATAGACGACAAATCAATCAAGTTAATTGACGTTGCAAATGGCGATTTCATCACCATCTGTATTGCATGTTTATTGGTAATAAATAGACGATTTCCACGATACACCATTAACGCCACCAATCCAACCGATATCGCTACCGCTAACAACGTTACTAGCAAAATATACATAAAATTCCGCCCCATTTCATCAATTACATTCTGTCCAAGCACCACTAACAAAAAAGCCAACAAAACAAAGATTAATCCCGCCGCCACACCACCAAATATCATAGCAAGGCAAATCTTAGCCCTAGTAAAGGCAAATTCTACATATTCATCTTCATCAAGCCTTAAAAACGGAAAATCCTTTTTGCTCCGTTCATGTCTGATTTTGATTAAACCTTCGTCCATTTAAACTCCTTTTTTCAATTATTATTATACATTATTTTCTGGATTTTGCAAGTGCTTTCTACCCTTCTCCGTCACCACACGACCTTTTGGCGTTCGTGCGATTAAACCAAGCTGCAACAAATATGGTTCATAAAAATCCTCTATTGTTGTTGCTTCATCACCCGTAAGCGCCGCAATCGTAGTTAGGCCCACCGGTCGCTCGCCATAGTTTTCCCACATTAAACGGAGCATATTCCTATCCGCCGGATCTAATCCCAAATGATCAATTTCCATCAATGATAAAGCACTCGTAGCCATCGCAGTGTCAATGATGCCATCACCATTCACATCTGCATAATCACGCACCCGTTTAAAAATACGGTTCGCAATTCTTGGTGTCAAACGCGATCGCGATGCCAATAGCTTGCATGCCTCCGGCTCAATTTTAGTTGTCAAAATCCCAGCTGTTCGATTCAAAATTTGTTCAATTTCTGGTTCCTTATAGTACTCCAAACGATGAATAATACCAAATCTATCCCTCAAAGGCCCAGCAAGCGACCCCGTCCGCGTTGTTGCTCCAATTACCGTAAATCTCGGCAAATCCAACCGTACGCTCCGCGCCGCCGGCCCTTTACCAATCACGATATCAAGTTTATAATCCTCCATTGCAGAATACAATACTTCTTCCACCGTTCGACGCAATCGATGGATTTCATCAATAAATAGTACATCACCATCCTTTAAATTCGTCAAAATCGATGCGAGATCCCCCGCTCGCTCAATTGCCGGACCAGAAGTCACCCGAAGAGACGCCCCAAGTTCATGTGCTATCACTCCAGCCATTGTAGTTTTACCAAGTCCCGGCGGACCATACAACAATACGTGATCCAAAGTTGAACCATCTGCTCGCTTCTTTACTGCATCAATTGCTAATTTAATATTATTTTTCAGATGCTCTTGTCCAATATATTCGTCAAAAGTCGTCGGCCTAAGCGAAATTTCAATTCGCTCCTCCTCACTGTCATTTTGCGCCACAGTTGGCTCCACTAACCTCTCTATTGCCATATCATCATTATATCACACGCCCAAGCTATTCAAAAACTGGCAGATCGTCCGGAAATGGGTCGATACTACTGTCAAAATCATCCTCACTAAAGTCTGTAAAGCCGTCACCATCATTGTCACGACGATTATTACCAAAGCTATCGTATCCACCCGATCCATATGGGTTATACCCAAGTTCTATCAAAAACCTCGACGGCATATTATAATTTCGACTACCAAAAGAATATCTACTGCCAGCATAAGTCAAAAACAATCTCTGCATTGCGCGCGTCATTCCTACGTAAGCCAACCTTCGCTCCTCTTCTAACCCAGCCGTCTCCTCCGCAGCCCTAGCACTCGGGAATAACCCCTCTTCCATCCCCACCACAAATACTACTGGAAATTCCAAACCTTTAGCCGCATGCAAAGTCATCAATGTTACCGAATTCTTTCCGGACGCTTCATCCGCCGATGACATCAAAGATGCATCCGCGAGAAAATCCTCCAAATTATCATACGCCTCAGCATTCGACTCTAAAACCTCCAAGTTACGCATTCTATCTTCAGTACTTGGTGTTCCATCATCTACTAATGTTCGAAAATCAAAATATGAAATCGCTTTTTTAATAATTTCACTTGGCGCCATTGTTAAGTTTATTAAACGATAAAAACCCACCAAGCGCGCAAACGCCGTCCGCGCTTTTGCAGATTTTAGTACTTCCGACAAATCCGAATTTAGAAGCGGCGCATCACCTTCCACCGCATCCATCGCATCCATTAATTTTGCCAACGATGCTTCGCCAAGTCCAGACAAAACATTCTTTGCTACACGTGCAAGGCTTACCTTATCACGACCACTCACTATTAACTTTAAAATTGCCAACACATCCTTCACCTCCTTACGATCATAAAACCTCACCCCACCAATAATTTTGTAAGGAATATGTAGATTGATAAACACTTTTTCAAACGCATATGACTGTGCGTTAGTACGATACAACACTGCAAAATCACTATAATCTGGATATTCAGCAGTCAGTTCGGTAATTTTTCGCGCCACAAATTCCGCCTCTTTGTTTTCATCCATCAAGGCTTCAATTTCGACCGGTTCACCATCACCTGCTGCCGTGAACAGTTTCTTATCCGTACGTGTTTTATTTTCTTTAATTACTTTTTGTGACGCCGCCAAGATGCAACCAGTCGAGCGATAGTTCTGTTCCAGCTTCACTACTTTTGCACCTGGAAAATCCTTCTCAAAGTTCAGAATATTTGTAAAATCCGCTCCACGCCACGAATAAATTGATTGCCAATCGTCTCCTACCACGCAAATATTACGTTTTTCATTTACTAAAAGTTTTACCAATTGATATTGAATTAAATTCGTATCCTGATACTCGTCTATCAAAATATGCGCAAACTTTTTTCGCCATTTTTCACGAACCTCTTTATTTTTAGCAAATAATTCCAAAGTTCTCAGCAGTAAATCGTCAAAATCCAGCGCACCAGCCTTACGTTTCTCCTCTTCGTAACCACGAAAGATATTCGCAATATCACGCTGGTTTGGGTACAAAGCACTCGCCGCATATTCCTCCGGCCCATTTCCCCGGTTTTTCTCACTCGATATAATTGACTGAATTGACTTCGGTTTCAAGGATTTATTTTCAGACAGATGTAAGCTCTTCATCACTCGCTTAATTAACGAAACTTGATCATCTGTATCATAAATCACAAAATCCCGCGTCAGCCCCGCTGCCTCCGCCTCAATTCTCAGAATTTTCACACAAATCCCGTGAAACGTCCCCATATACGGCATAAAACTACGTGGAGGCTCAGGCGAATCCCCTCTCAACAGCCCCCACAATCTCCCGCGCATTTCATTCGCTGCCTTATTCGTGAACGTTACCGCTAGTATCTGGTTCTCGCGAATCCCATGTGCGATTAAATTCGCAATCCTATGTGTCAAAGTCTTAGTTTTACCCGAGCCTGCCCCCGCCAAAATTAGTACTGGCCCCTCCAGGCATTCTACAGCCTCTTTTTGCTGCTCATTCAAGCCTTTAGTTATTTCGTCCATTCTACTATTATATACCAGTTAATGGCGAAATGTCCGCACCAAGATGCCTTAATCTTGCCGCAAAATCTTGATATCCGCGATTAATCGGATAAACATTGCGCAAAATCGAAGTTCCAGGCGCCGCCAACATCCCAATTAGCACTACCACCGCCGGGCGCAAAGCCTGCGGAGCCGTCAAATCCGCCGGTCGCCAATTAGTTGGTCCCTCAATGTAAAGCCTATGCGCATCAAGCAATTCCACTTTAGCATTCAAATTCGCCAGCTCAGTTGTATAAATCGCACGATTTTCGAACACCCAGTCGTGAATCATCGTCCGCCCTTTTGCTACCGCCGCAATCACCGAGAAAAACGGCAAATTGTCAATATTGAGTCCTGGAAATGGCATCGGATGAATCTTATCCTTTGGCGCCACTAGTTCAGATTTCATAATCTTCAAATCAATCAATCTCGTTCGTCCATTCGCTGACAAATACTCTGCCGATTTCTCATATTTAGCATTCATTGACTTCAAAACTTCTAGCTCAATTTCCAAAAATTCAATTGGCGCCCTCTGAATCGTAATTTCCGAGTTTGTTACATACGCCGCCGCAATAAAGCTCATTGCTTCAATCGGGTCTTCCGATACATCATATTCAACATCTTCATCAATTCGCGCCCGCCCTTTAACCGTCAAAGTCGTTGTGCCAATTCCACTAATTTTTACACCCAACTTCTCCAAGAAGAAACACATATCTTGCACCATATAATTTGGTGAAGCACCCACAATTGTTGTTTTGCCCGGCGAAAGCGCCGCCGCCATCAACACATTTTCTGTTACAGTGTCACCACGCTCAATCAATACGATATAACGATCATTATATTTATTTAGAGTATGCTGATTTACTGTCACATCGTAAAAACCGCTTCTGCATTGCGCATCAACATCCAAGCCAAATGATTCTAGTGCCTTAATGTGCGGTTCCACCGTTCTAGTTCCAAGTGAACAACCACCAGCATAAGGTAATTGAAAATGTTTATAGCGATGGAGTAATGGCCCTAAAAACATTATTATTGAACGTGTTTTTCGCGCCGCCTCGAGGTCCATCTCTTCAAGTTTCAATTCACGTGGTGATATAATTTCTAGGTCTCTATGACGGTTTGTCCAACGACATTTTACACCAATTGACTCCAAAACCTCCACAATTCTAAACACTTCTTCAATTCGCGCAATACGATGAAAAGTAGTTTTCCCGGCATTTAGAAGCGATGCACAGAGTAACCCTACTGCCGCATTTTTTGACGTATTTACCGTAATTTCACCAGAAAGTTCCTTCCCTCCCCGAATCCGAAAACTCTGTTTTGCTGAGTCATTTATAGAGAGAATTTGACTCCCTAAAGCCTCCGAAAGCTTTTTTATCATTTCAAGCGATACATTTTGTCCGCCTTTTTCAATCCGATGAATCGCCGACTGACTCGTCCCCACCATCTCTGCAAGTTCGCCTTGCGTTAACCCCCTATCAGTCCTCATTTGTTCAATAGTTTCACCAATCACCTGATGATAAGTCTTCATTTTTTTCATAAGCAAATTATATCACGGGATGAATATTTTGTAAAGAATTTTTGTGATAAAATAAAGGTATGAAAACTATTAAATCTATAGACGTCAAAGACAAAACAGTTCTAGTCCGCGTCGATTACAACGTTCCAGTCAAAAATAACAAAGTACTAAGCGACCTCCGCGTCAGAGCTAGCCTACCCACCATTAACTATCTATTAGAGCACGGCGCCAAAAGAGTTATTCTTATTTCTCATCTAGGCCGTCCAGAAGGAAAAATCAACCCCGAATACACCCTTTCACCAGTAGCGGACTGTCTACGCGCCCTTCTTCCAGACCAAACAATTGGTTTTTATTTTCCACCCAAGCCAGGAGAAACAGTTAAAATTCCCGATAACGTCAGAATTGCCCTCCTAGATAACCTACGCTTTAATCCTGGCGAAGAGAGCAATGACAAAAAATTTATCAAGGGTATTATCGATGGTGTTGGTGCCGAGATTTTTGTCCAAGATGGCTTTGCAGTAATTCATCGCGCCCATGCTTCTACCGACGCCGTCAAAGAGTATTTGCCAGTCTATGCCGGCTTATTGCTCGAAAAAGAAATAAATAACCTCGACTCCGTGCTCAACAATCCAGCTCGACCTTTAGTATTGATTATTGGTGGCTCCAAAGTCGAAGACAAAGAACCACTTATTAAAAAATTCACCAAACTCGCCGATCATATCTTGGTTGGTGGCAAAATTGCTGCTGATGGTTACCAAGCCAACGATGAAAAAATCTACGTCGCCACTGATTTTGATGAAGATTCTACTGGCGCCAAGCTCGACATCGGCCCAATTTCTACCGCCAAATTTGCCAATTATATCACCGACGCCAAAACCATCGTCTGGAACGGTCTTCTCGGCAAAGCCGAAGATCCAGCCTACGCCACTGCCTCCAATATCGTCGCAGATTTAATCGGTGAAAAAAATGACGCCACCACTATAATTTGTGGCGGCGACACCACTGGTTTTGTAGAAGAATTAATGAACAAGCATAAAAACCTCGAATATTCACTCATTTCCACTGGAGGAGGTGCCAGTCTTGAATACCTCCTCGGAAATCATCTCCCCGGCTTATCCGCTATCGAAGAATAGCTTTATATATTAACTTTTTATTACTTCAAACTGTATTATCGTCAGCGAACCCATATCATTCTGACCATCAATTCCATTACCGCCAATAGTAATCGTAGCATTATTCAAGTTAGACGGTACAGTATTCTTTCCTCTAATATACTTATTTTGATTATATCCCACCATCGAAGCATTGATAATCGGCTGTTTATTCCAGCCAGTTGGATCATAAGTAATAGTAATATCAAACGTTCTTTCACCAGTCAAGGCAGAAGAGCTAAGCGTTAGATAATAATTTGGCGTCAATTGCCCAGTACTACTACTTCTTGCACGGTTCTTATACACACCCACTCTTAAATATCCTCTATTATAGTCATACAAAGCAAAGCCATCATAATTGTTCCCATTCGGTTGCAAAGCCGTCAAGACAAATTTACCATTTTCATTAGATAAATCAGTTTTAAACACAATGTGTATAGTAAATGCCCTACCGTCAAACGCGATCACCCCAGTATCGATATTTTGGCCCGGCAAAACTTCCAAACCTCCGCTCGTACTATTAGTTGTATCAATCGAATATCCAGTCACCCGCCCATTTTCGTCAACATCCTGTACGCTTACGTTACCATATTGATCGGTCGTAGTTATCGTTTCCGATCCATCTGGATTTACAACGATAACAGTACCACCACTCTGCACTTCTGTAAATTGATAGTTCACCACACCGTTAGTTAAATCTTGGTAGTTACTCGCCACCGTACCACCAGAAATGATAGACGGATCGTAAGAATATTTAGCATAGAAACTCGCCGTCCCACCAGCCGCCACCGAACCAGTCATATCCACCACATTTGTAGTACTGAGCCCCAATGAAGTCGCTTCTGCGAGCGTTAATACCGACGGCACAATATACTGATTTGTATAAGTACCAAGCTGACTCGTTGGATCATATAAAATGTCCGACAATTCATATGCGGTATTATTCTTATTCTTTACATCTATTTTATATATAATATACGAGTTGCCATCCGAACCAAGATGCACAGAGTTGGTTAGCAAGGTAGAATAATATGTCTTAATCGTCTGAGTAGAACCCGAACCATTCGTAGCCGCCACCGAAACATCAGTAATAAAAACGCCGCCCTGCGTATTAGCAACAATATCACCGCCAATTGTTAATTCAGAAGTAATACTCGCATAACCAATCCCCAGAAAAATCACTACGATTATAAACATCATCGCAAGCGGAGTTCGCACAAAATCAAACAAACCCCTCAATCGATAATTTGAAATCTTTGCTTTTTTAGCTCCAGTTTTCATCTTATTCATCTAAGTCTGTCACCTTAAAAGTAAACCGATACACCGTACTATTATCTTGAGTTGGAATCACAAACTCGGTCTGGCGCGGCTTTGTTTTTTGATGCATCAGCACTGGCGCCTGCAACGAATCCCTAATCTCAAACAAGTCTTCCAACGTTTCTACCTCTATCAAGCGCATCTTCCCAACCTTATATGGCTCTGAAACTGGTTGCAAGAAAGCAGAATAGGTTTTTTGAATTTTTTCTATTTCACGTTGATAATTTTGCAAAGGTGTTCTCGCCTTACGAATTCTACGCACAATATCAAAGAATTCAAACACTGCAATCACTAAGAATATTAGTGAGAAAATTAGATATGGCGTTTTATTTCCAGTCTGTTGTATTTTCAAGAAATCATTACTATAAAAATCATTACTATCAATACTTACTGCTATAGTCTTCGTTGTCAAAGGAACCGAAAAGCTGATCCTCGCTATTTTATCGGTGTCCTTAATATTCAGATCAGTTTCTGTTGTGAGGTCCACATACATAGTGACCGTAAGTGTGCTTTCTGTCCCATCCAATTCGTATACATTGATAAATTTGTTGATTAGCTCATTATATCTAACATAATCAACATTTATTAATCTAAATAATACTTTATCAAGCTCCAATTCCGTTTCAGGCACCAACTCTTCTTCATAATTATAAATCGTATTATGCGAAACTTTATCAAGCACATTTATTTCGGCAATAACATTATATTTTCCTTTAAGGTTTACATCTTCAGTTGAAGCCTTAAAATCATATCTGAAATTCGCATCTATATGATCAATCAAACTTGCGATATACTCGTTACTTTTTTCTTCATATGTTTCACTAAAGAACTCATTTTCTTGCAAAATTACAGAAGTTGTTACATCACCAACCTCCGAATAGGTAATATTATAATCTCTAGCCAAGAAAATATACGCCGACAAGCTCCCAAGCATCAAAAGAATATCAAATACCAACAAAACAATCAGTTTTGGTACCAAATTTCCTTTCTTTTTTTGCTTCTTTTCTTTCATTAGTCGAATACTTCCTTTAGCCATAAGGTTGGCCAACCCACCGCCGGCACTTTAAACAGTACCTTTCCCATTAAATCACTTTTTGTTACATATCCTTCGTCTTCGCTTTCATTCATGTCACCTTTAGTGTAATATCTTTCTTCTCCAGCCACTGTGCTAATTTTAATTAACCGGTGAACAATTCTCTCATTGCGTCTGTTAAATACAACAATGTCACCTTCACGCAGTCTTTCGTCCGCACCAATTCTTTTCATCACCACCACATCGCCCGTGTCTATGGCACCAGACATCGAGCTCGAACCAATGACGATTGCCCCCACACTAAATTGGCACGAAACTACCATAATAAAACCCACCATTATTATGCACGCTATTGTTCCAAGTATTCTCCCAAGCACTGTCCCACCCTTAGCCAGTGCTTTCTCGTCGTGCTTGACAAATGTCCTGTCTATTACCCAATACACAAATAGCGGCGCCATCATCCTACAAAAACTACTAAAGAAAGCATACACGTCAGGCAATACCGGAATAATGTATGCATATAGCGACGTAATCAAACGATAAGCGATAATTGAACCCGCGCCAAACCTTACACTTATAAAATTATATAGCAAGTTTGATGTCAGCGCTGCCCCAACTAGCCCAATTAAAAGCAATAGCTGTTCCAATTGCCTAGTATCATAAACCGCCATATAAATAGCAACCTCTGATAGCACCCCTATCAAATAGGTCATTATCCGTGAATACTTCCCTTTAAAGCATAGCAACTTTGCTCTAATTATTTCAGTACTAATAATGGTTACACCAATCGGAAAGATAAAATTCTTTATGCTAAACCATCCAAATTTAACATCATTTACTGCGTAACCAGTATATGCACCTAACGCATAGTAGAGCCCCACATACAGTAGGCCCAACACTATCATATATTTTAAAAGAACGCTTTTTTCGAGTGGCAATATCTTAAATGACTTCAAGAATATCACCATCACTGCCGCAATCACTGCGGTAACACCAGCAAGTATAATTCGAAGAGGAAACCCCGTAAAGCCAGGCAGCTTCATCGCCGCCAAAACCATCAGCAATGCAAGAAAAGCTACTCCTATCCCCTCAAAAAATTTCACTCTTCTGCTTGCTGGCATTCTATCCTCTCGTTACATACCTTCAGTTGGTTGCAGTTGCTTGCAATGTACAAGTAATAGTAGTTGATACATCGGCATCAACCGGTAATTTTACCAATTTTACCGTTACAGTTTGGCTTGTAGATGGCGTTGCGCCACCAGCTTTAGTCAAAGTACTTGTCCCAAGCGTAGTAGTAATTTCAAAATATCCGCCAGTATCGGTTTGTGTACAACTTGGCGTACCGAGGCTAGCACCTAAATCAACACTGGCATTCGTAATCGTATAAACCAAAGTAGCAGTTTCATTCATTTTCTTCATACCGGTAACCGTAAACGAAGCTGTTTTGGTTGGATAAGATGACGTAGTATCGGTCACAGTGCCAGTACCACCACTACTAATGCTATGATCCGTATTAGCAGTATAATTAATATTAAAAACTGTATCATCCGGCGTAGCCGTCGCTTGCGTCCCAGTACCACCAATTTGAAGGGTTGAGGTAATCGCAGCATAACCCACACCGAGAATCGCCACAATCGCTAGCGCAATAATCGCAATCAGACCTTGTTGGTCCTTCGTCGAGCGTTTTTTCGCCACCCTGGTTAATTTCGTTTTCTTTTGTGCCATATGAAATCCTTTCTAATTTAAAGAGATTAAGCTTTATTTATAAGCCGATTATATATTTATTTCAATAAAAAATCAAGACTGACTGTAGGCAAAAAATACTTAAAAATCAAACAATAAAACACGCCCAAAAGAATCATCTTAATTTTATGCTATAATCATTAGCATGATATTACCTATCATCTTAAGCTTTATTGCAGCTGCCTTTTGGGCAACTGGTAACCATATTGATAAATATTTAATTTCAAAAATAGTAAAAAAACACGACTATCGGGCATTAATTATTTTTTCAACAATTGTTGCTGGTAGTATTATGGCATTAATTTATCTATTCGTTTGTAATTTCTGCATAGATTTTGATGTACCGAGTGTCCTAATTCTACTAATTAATTCAATTATTTATATAATACTCTTGATCCTGTATTTTAAAGCACTGAGCAGAGACGATACGACAGTAGTTGTAATTATGCTCCAACTTACACCAGTCTTTATAACGATAATTTCACCTTTTGTATTGCCAAATCAAAATATCAGCCCCACGCAATTAGCTGGCGGGCTTTTAATTATATTCGCTTCCATTTTTATAACGTACGAACCAAAAAGAAAAAAATACAGCAAGAAAAAAATAGGCACTCTTGCAATCATGCTACTTGCAACGCTCGCCGAAGCAACCTGGTTCATCATAGAGAGACACATCAATCAAACACATGATTTTAATAAAACAATTTTTTGGTCAAACGCTATGCTACTTATAATCGGCGTTTTCTTATTATTATTTGTTAAATCGTATCGTAAATCCTTTTCAAAAATAGTCAAAGGAAGTGGTTTAAAAATAGTCAGCTTAAATCTGATAAATGAATTACTTAATTCTTTTAGTCTCACTTTTGTAACCTGTGCTGGAACCATGATACCAATCGCTTTGGTATCCTTCACTACACAAGGAATACAGCCGTTCGTAGCGATGTTAATAGGATTTGTGATTACAAAACTATTTCCAAAAATTGAAAAAGAAAAGATCACTAGAACCGACATCACCAAAAGAGTTATTGCTATAATTATTTGTATAATTGGACTTGGGTTTATCGAATTCGGATAAAAAACAAGTCCCTACGGGACTTCTTTTATTTCTGGTGATCTCTGCGAGAGTTAGCCTCCGCTTCGCTTCGGCTATTCGCCTTCGGCGAGCGAACTCTGCTCGTTCGCCTCACGCAAAAATCAGAAAAATAAATAAGACCCTACGGGTCTTCTTTATTTTTCTGGTGATCTCTGCGAGAGTCGAACTCGCATTGACGGGATGAAAACCCGTTGTACTAACCGTTATACTAAGAGACCAGTACAAATTTATTATATCAAATTCCCCTAAAATATGCAAGCATATTTATATTCGACACGGTAGTCCGTTACACCAAACGGTTCTTCCGGATAAAAGTGCACATAAGTCTCGTCCGGATCGCAATATCGATATAATTCTGTCTCCGCGTCAGCATGTCGACGACCATCAAACAACATCAATTGCCTGAGTGACACATCAGAAAAACCACCCTCGGCATATTTTTCCATCAGCTCGCCCACCTTCTTATTAGATGGAATATTATTTAAAATTTTCTCGTAATAATAATTCTCATAATAATCCGCCGCGATTGATTCAATCTTCGATTCGATTATCCTTTCTGGGTTATGAAATGTTACTACTAAAACCGCCAGTATAACTGACATCATTGCAAGCACAATCACAGTCAAAATCACTCCTCGCACCGTCAATACAAACTTCTGGTCTTTCTCTTTCATTCGCACGCACTTCGGCTCATTCATTTTTGCCCGACTTTCGTGAATCGAAGAACTTGCAATTCGCACAGGCTTTTTTACAATTACATTTTTCTTTGCTTTTCTATTTTTGGTTTTACCCATGATCTCATTTTAGCATAAAAACTGTTTTTATGATAATATAAATATATGAGTAAGCTTTTTAAACGCACAAAAATTCTCGCCACCATTGGCCCAGCCACCAATTCTGCCGAACTAATTGAATCTGCCATCATGGCTGGCGTTAATGGCTGTCGTCTTAATTGTTCACATGGCTCAGACGCCGAACGTCATCAACAAATCGAATGGATCCGTGCCGCCGCCGCCAAAAAAGGTCGCAGCGTTGCAATACTTCAAGATCTTCAGGGCCCAAAAATCCGTCTTGGTATGCTTCAAGACAATCATCTTGACGTTCACACAGGAGATGAGTTAATCCTAGAATCAGACCCCAACTACGAACACGATGGTAGCCTCACTGTACCAATTCAGTACAACCTAGCAAGTAAAGTCAAACCCGGTGAAGCACTTTCAATTTTCGATGGTAAAATTCATGCTACTGTTCTAGATATCCCATCCAGTACCGCCATCCGCGTTTCAATCGAAAACGATGGATTCTTGATGTCCAAAAAAGGTCTCAACTTTCCAGACACCGATTTTGGCGGCGACATTCTCACTGATAAAGACCTCGCCGATATTGCCGCTGGTGCCGAAGAAGATTATGACTACGTATCCCTTTCATTTGTTCAATCTGCATCTGACATTGAAAAACTACGTCAAATTTTACTTGCTCACGGCTCCACTGCTCGCGTCATCGCTAAAATTGAAACCAAAAAAGCCATTTCTTCGTACGAAAACCTTGAAGCTATTGTCAAGGCTTCCGATGGTATTATGGTTGCTCGTGGCGACATGGCCGTCGAGGCTGGCGCTGAGGTCGTTCCAATTATTCAGCGCAAGCTCATCGCTCTTTGCCGTGCCCACGGCAAACTCTGTATCGTTGCCACCCAAATGCTGTCATCAATGGTAGATTCACCAGAACCTACTCGTGCAGAAGTTTCCGATGTGGCTACCGCCGTTATTCAGGGCGCCGACGTCGTAATGCTCTCGGACGAAACCGCCAACGGTTCTTATCCGATTGAGGCTATCAAAGAAATGAAAAAAGTTATTCTTTATACTCAAAACAATTCACGCATTGCGCCAGTCAAAAAGCCTGTTGACCACACTATTTATGACGCTATCTCCAATTCCGCAGCTCGTCTCGCCGAGGATATCGACGCCGACGTTATAATCTGCCAAACCGCCTCCGGCGCCACCGCCTTTGCCATCGCCGCCGCTCGTCCAAATCTCCCAATCGTATCTGTTACGTCAAATCCACGAGTTGCAAACCAACTTGCTCTTATTTACGCCAATTCTGCTTTTGTGCGTCCATATTCTCCAGAATTTGGTTACGATCTTGCCGTCGAGCTCAAAGAATCCGATTACCTCAAAACCAAAGATGGCGTCAAAGATCTTCTCGCTGTTATTGTTTCCGGCGACAACGACAAAGCCGGCACCGACACCATCAGAATTCGCAAAATCTAATTATCGATTAACTTCAAAAATTCCGCTTCACTCATACGCGAAATGCCAAGTTTGTCGGCTTTATCAGTTTTTGATTTACCAGGTTTCTCGCCCACAATCAAAGCCGTAGTATTTTTAGTCACCGAAGAAGTCACCGTTGCACCAAGTGCCCGCAATTTATCCTCCGCTTCTTCCCTCCCCATCGCCGACAATGTACCAGTTACGATATACGATCTACCAGCCAAGGGTAAATCCTTAGCCGCTTCCATTTCAGGCCACACATCCATTTTTCGCAAATCATTAAGTAATTTGATGTTATCTTCATCCGCAAACCACGCTACAATCGACTCCGCCACTACATCACCAATATCGTTTATTTCCAACAAATCTTCTTCGGTTGCCTCCATCAAAGCATCGAGTGTCCCAAATTTTCGTGCCAAGCTTATTGCCGTTGCCGCTCCAACATGTCTAATGCCAAGCGCCGTAATAAATTTCGCAAACAAAGGATGCCTAGTGCTCTGAATTGCCGTTACTAAATTATTTGCCGAAACTTCTCCAAACCGTTCGAGTTTTGCTACACTTGTAGCATTCAACAAATACAAATCCGCAATCGATTTCACCAATCCACTATTAATCAATGCCTCAACGTTCTTCTCCCCCAATCCCTCAATATTTAAAGCTGGTTTACTGGCATAATATTCAATCGCCCGTTTCAAAATCAAATCAGACGACTCACCTTTCACCCGATAAACCACTTCTCCTTCCGGGCGCTCAAATTCAAGCTCCGGATATTGCTTCTTTAAAGCATCCTCAAAATTAAATTTTACTGCATTTTCTGGTCGAAGCCCCACTAGTACTTCTTTCACCTGTGGAATAATATCGCCAGCCTTATAGATTATTACGGTATCACCAATTCTCACATCAAGTCGTGCAATTTCGTCTGCATTATGAAGCGATGCATGCCGCACTGTAGTCCCCGCCACCGAAACTGGATCAAATAATGCCACCGGCGTCACAGCTCCAGTTCGGCCAATCGACAAAACAATGTCGCGCACCTTTGTTGTAGCTTCCTCAGCCGGAAATTTAAATGCCACTGCACCACGCGGAGTCTTACCCACAATTCCCAAATCGTCATAAATCTTCCGGTCATTAATTTTAATTACCATTCCATCCGTATTAAACGGTAAGCCTTTGCGATATTCATCCAACTCGTCAATATATTTAAACATTTGACCAACATCCCCACTTGACCAAACCCGGTCTTCATTCGAAGTCTGGAATCCAAGCTCGCGTAACATCTCATAAGCCTGCTTATGTGTTGACAAATTAGGCTTCACTAAATCATAGGCGATAAATTTTAGGGGTCTACTCGCTGCGATTTTCGGATCCAACTGCCGAATTGAACCAGCTGCCAAATTTCGCGGATTTGCAAATTCCGCTTCGCCATTCTTCCGCTGTTTTTCCTGTAATTCCTCAAAATCCTTTTTGAAAATAATAATTTCCCCCCTTACTTCTACATCTCCATCTTTTGCAATTCTCAATGGAATATTATTAATCGTCTTAACATTTTGCGTTACATCTTCGCCGACTAATCCATCGCCTCTCGTTACCGCCTGCACAAAAAGCCCATCACGATATTTTAACGCACACGCCAATCCATCCATCTTGATATCGGTAAAAAACTCGGCAATCTTACCACCTGGAATCAATTTTTCATTTCGATGAATCCAATCAGAAATCTCTTCGCGCGAAAAAACATCTGCAAGGCTAATCATACGTTTTTCGTGCCTTACTTTTTCAAACTTATCTAGAGGCTTCCCTGCCACTCGCTGCGTCGGGGAATCTGGCGTTATCAATTCTGGAAATTCAGATTCTAGCACTGCGAGCTCGTGTTTAAGTGAATCCGCCGCCGCCTCACTCATAATAGATTCGTCAAGCACATGATAATGATAACGATAATCATTTATGAGCTCACGCAACTTAACGATTCTTTTTTCCGCCTCCAACTTATTCATCTTTTAGTCCTTTATTCTTAAAATCTTATGATAGTACAAATACAAGTACACCGCCACATAAATAGTCGAAAAGCAACCACACATAAAAATCGTTGCGCTCGTCACTGGCACATGTTGCCCAAGATTTCTAAGACCAAGTTCTATCAAAACTCCAATTCCTACCACCCCCACCCAAATCAAGGCCAAAACAAGAACCATCGTAATAAACCTAACGATAAAACCAATTCTTTCGCCCACCATCACTTCATGAATTAATTCTAAAGCCCTTAACGGATACATACCAGGCGCACTCACTGCCACCATTGCCATTAAAGTTCCAGATATCAAATACAACGATAGAGCACCCATTGCCAACGCAAACAATACAAATAATGACCCGTAAAACATATCACCAAACAAATTTGTTTCCACAGCCGTCGAATAAGCAATTATTACAATCATAATCGGGATACACTGAATCGCTATAACGACTAAAATTACCAAAGATGAAAAAAATGGCGTCATCGCGTTAAAAATACCATCACGAAATCTCACCGGCTTCTTTTTTAGAATTCTTCTCACGAAAAAAATCGACGTCAACCACAATACAATAATAAGGAACACATTAATAATCATTAATGATTCTTCATTCACGCCAATCGTTAACAATCCAATCGCAAATACCAATAACAATAACGGCAAAAATAATTTCCAATTTTTAAACACTAAGCTAAAAGCTCTTTTTACCATTTTCAAGCCTTTCAATTCGTTTTTCAATCGGTGGATGCGTGCTTAACAAATTATTGAAAAAACCTTTTCTCAAAGGATTATTGATATACATCGAAGCCGCCGCCACATTCTGCGATTTCATTGGCTGCGTATGCGACTGTAATTTCTTTAAAGCATCAATCATTCCTTCTGGATAACGTGTAATATTTACTGCTGAAGCATCAGCCAAGTACTCTCGCTGTCGCGACACAGCCATTTGTGCAATCGCCGCAAGAATTGGTGACAGAATCGCCGCCGCTAATATCAAAATATAGCCCATCGGACTACCCTCATTATCACGTCGCCGATTACCGTAATACATCATTCGAAACGCAATATCTGAAATCAAACCCACCACACAAGTTAAACCAAACACAATCATCGAAACACGAATATCATAATTTTTAACGTGTGACATCTCGTGCGCCATCGCTGCCGTAAGCTCCTTGTCATCCATAATGTCAAGCAACCCAGTCGTCGCCGCCACAATTGCATGTTTTGGATCTCGCCCTGTTGCAAAAGCATTTGGCGCTGGATCCTGCACAATATAAACTTTCGGCATCGGCAAGCCCGTCGTAATCGACAAATTCTCTACGATATTATAAAATCTCGGATTGTCTTTTTTCTCAATTTCTTTCGCACCAACCATCACTGCCGCAATTGAACCTGATGCAAAATATTGAATTACAGCATAGACTATCGCAACAACGATAGTCCACACTGCAATCCACGGATCATTATAAGCCCAAGCAAAGGCCGCCGCAATCGCTGCAATCATCAAGACGAAGGCGATTATAATAATCACCGTTCGTCTTTTGTTTTCAGCGATTTGCTTGTACATTAGAATTTAACTTCTGGTGCTTTTTCAATTTTAGCTTTTTCAGCTTCCGCTACCTCAAAGTAGTCACGCTTCTTGAAATGGCCAATGATTTTATTAATCAAATTAGTTGGAAATGTTTGAATCTTGGTGTTAAGTTCTTTCGCACCAGAGTTATAAAATCTACGTGCAGCCTGAATTTTATCTTCCACATCCTGTAACTGTTCTTGCAACTTCTTGAAGTTACCGTCAGCCTTTAATTCTGGATAAGCCTCAGCGATTGCAAAAATTTTGCCGAGTGCTGCTTGCATCTCATTTTCTGCCGCTGCAGCCGCTTTAACGGTTTTTGCGCCCATCACGGCAGAACGAGCTTCCGTCACCATTGCAAAGGTTTCTTTTTCATGCTTTGCATAACCTTTTACGGTCTCAACCACATTCGGAATCAAATCCGCACGATATTTAAGTTGCACCGTGATATCACTCCAAGCCTCATTTACCCGTTCGTTTAAAGTGACCAACGAATTATAGGCACCGGCAAAAATCGAAACTAGTACGATTAATACCACCACTATAATAACAATTGTTAATATTACTGGACTCATTTCCACTCCTTATATTATTTATAATACCATTATAGCACAAATATCATATGGCTGTCACGGCATTTGCGATTATGTATCCATAATACGCCGTAAAAACTAATAACATGATAGCGCCCTCTTTTTTTGAAATTGGGCTTCCCTTTCTTGCCACAAACCAAAGCAATGCCGCACTCGCCACCATCATGACAACGTCAATCATATTGAAGCTCTCTGGTTTAATGCCGCCAAAAATCGCCACCGGAAGCCCGAGCACAATACAAATGTTAAAAATGTTACTCCCAATAATGTTACCAACCAAAAGTTCATTCTCACCCCTCCTAGCTGCCGTAATTGTGGTAACAAGCTCCGGTAAACTAGTTCCAAATGCCACCACAGTAAGAGCAATCAGGCGATCCGAAATACCAATCACGCCAGCGATGGTTGAAGCGGAATTCACCACAAACTGGCTACCAGCTACCACGCCAACAAGACCTAGAATTACCAATAGAAACGACATTGGTAATTTATACTTTGGTTTCTCAACTTTTTTCTTCTCTTTGCGATTTTTACGTGTCATTGCGATAATATAATATAAGAAAATCGCAAAGAACAGAACGCAGACCATCCCATCACTTCGAGTTATTAAGTTCTCTGTTGCACCAGAAAGCGCAGCGTCCAAAAATAGAAAAACCAAACCAAGAGAAGTCAGAAGAAGAAGTGGTAATTCCTTTGAAATTGTGTTTTTGTTAATCTTAATTGGGCTAATTAAGGCTGCAATACCAATTAAGAGTAAAATATTCAAAATATTACTCCCCATTACGTTACCAAGCAACATATCCGAATTACCACCCGCAAGTGAAGAAATAGAAACAGCTAGCTCCGGCGCACCAGTACCAAAAGCCACAATCGTCAAGCCAATCAATTGCTTAGAAACTTTAAAATTAGATGCCACGCTTGATGCACCAGACACCAACCAATCAGCTCCTTTAATCAAAATCACAAACCCAAATAATAAAAGCAAAACTTGTAATACAATATCCATTTTTTTGTTTTATTCCGTTTACGTTTATATTATATCACATTTTTACGCATAATTAACAATTTTGTGGTATAATTAGAACATACTTTAATAGTGTTCCGTGTCGTATGGCACCACGTGCGAATGTAGCTCAGTTGTTTAGAGCGCTTCCTTGCCAAGGAAGAGGTCGAGAGTTAGAGTCTCTTCATTCGCACCATTTTTTGTTCAAAAAATGTTGAACAAACTTCAGAATATACGGCAGGCGCCAAAAATCCTACCGAGCTACACAACGCACAGAAAACCCAATACGACGATCGCCATTATATTGAGGGTCTGTGTAATTAGTATGATTGAAAAACAATCTATATATATAAATATTATCATGTACTACAGAAGACCAATAGTGACCATAGCGACCAACGCCATCAGACGACCCCCACCAATCTCCACTATAGACAAAATACGCAGGAGAATTCTGAATATTGCCAGAAGTACCACTAGTAAGACCAAGCGTCTCAACAAGATTGCTATAAGATTTATTGCCGCTACGAATTGGAAGTTGCCAACCGGCCGGGCAAATAGACTGACCAGTATCAGCTCCATCCGTAATATAATTATCACTACTATTCATGGCAATAGCGGCCGTCCAGTTATAATAGTTTCCGATATGCATATGCCTATTATCACCGCAAACAGTAGTACCAGTTGTTATATCATAATAACCAAGCACACCATTCCAACATAAATCACCCGGATCATAAGACTGCGGTTCAGCCGTTGTATTATGCCAAGTCGTATCATTAGTAGCATAAGTAGCGACGCTTGGAGTCCAAGTTGAAGGAATATCAGTATTGGCAGAAGTATAATAGTCTGCCCGCGCCACAATGTCATGATCCAAATTTTGCGTCATCCAAACATTACCATCAGCAAGTTTAGAAATATAATAAGTCTTCTCATCACGATTATCTTTTAGTTGATATTGCCGACCCCTAGGCATAGAAGCCAACACGCCAGTTTTTTCCTCACTCGTAAGCGTCGCAAAATCCTGCATATAAGTAAGATCAGAAATACTTATGCTAGGTCCAGCTTCACCAGTACGAGCCACGCACCGCACCGACCCTCCGGCGTAACGATGAAACTCAACGCCAACATCCATAGTACCACCACGGGTAAAGGAAAAACCCCAAGCACCAGAATCTCTATAAATTGAGGATGGCCAATAGGACCCCGAGCTACCTGTACCAGTGGTTCCCAAGCCACCTGAAGCAATAGACCATGCCGGGTCCCAACCTCCACCATATACAAAATACAGAGGCGCATTTTGGATATTGCCAGAAACACCACTGGTAAGATCATATTCCGTAACTAACCCATCATATGATCTGCTACCACTAAGAGCTGGCAATCTCCAACCAGCCGGACAGATAGACTGGTTCACATCGGTATGATTAGCGGTATAAGAACTGCTATCATTCATCGCTATTGCAGCTGTAAAATTATAATAATTGCCAATATGGTAATGCTTTTCATTGCCACAGGCTCCAGCATAATCATCCAACGTCCCATAATAATCCGGCGAAATAGCACCATTCCAACAAAGATCTCCCGGGTCATAAGATTCCGGAGTCGAATCAGAGTGTTCCCAAGTACTATCACCCGTAGAATAGGTAGAACGCGCTGGCTTCCAAGTGGCCGTTTCATATTGTTGAGTATTAGAATTATACCCAATATCAGTATTCTCGTTAGTATAAGTCTTTTGCGATCTTATATCTAAATCCAAATTCTGCGTCATCCACACCTCATACTCATCACCGAGTAAAATTTTCGTAATTGTATAGCTCTTTCCATCACGCCCATCCACAAGCGTATACTGTGTTTCCGGCGTCATTGAGCCAACAATCTGCTCGCTATTTGGTCCGGCAAAATCTTGCATACAAACAGCACCGCCAATCGTAGTTGCTCCTGGATTACAGTCAATAGCAATTTCCCACTGCGCATAAAGCGTAATTGTTTCGCCTGGCTGCACCAAATCTAAGACTATATCATCTGGCTGATACCACGTACCAGTACCGTCGGAGCGCGTATTCCAACCAATGAATTCATAACCAGCATTAGTAAACTCATTAGAATAGATATTCGCATTCGTATGTGGTAATACCCGCTGATTGCTCATACTGCCATTCCCACCATTAGAATCGTAGCGGATACTGTAATCATTAAACAGATAAAGATCAATTGTTTTTCCGGCATATTCATCATAATAATAAACTATCGCGCTTTTTAATTCTTCTTCATCACGAAACCATTTTCCACTTATCAAATAGCCATCGTCGTCAATTACATTGTACCAAATCCTTTTTGGTTGTACGGAACCATTATTTCCATACCCCACCGGTAAACTATATTCGCCAGACTTATTAGCAAACGAGCAAACCCGTTCGGGGATAGTATCTTCTTGTTCATCATCGTAGATTGGATATAATCTAGCATAAAAACCATAGTTATAACCACTTACTGGCTCATCATAGCTTTCCATCATAAATGTCAATGTGTCACCATCAACAACAAATGTTTCCCTGCCAGAAATATTACTGCCAGTATCAGACTCTTCGTCCCAAGTTGTAATTTCGTAAATAGGCAGATTTAAAATTGGCCCGCCATCAAATTGACCTTCGAAAATGCCTATCCACGCCTC
The DNA here is from genome assembly GCA_946414345.1 of uncultured Candidatus Saccharibacteria bacterium. GTDB lineage: Bacteria > Patescibacteriota > Saccharimonadia > Saccharimonadales > Saccharimonadaceae > Nanosyncoccus. The sequence continues at coordinate 23,493 of CAMKOB010000008.1, forward strand.
ATCTGTTAAAGCATATTCAATCTCGATTTTAATTTTATCGGCTCTTGGGAGCGTAACGGATTGGGCATAGTATCCGACATATGGCTCCATCATGCCGCCTTCGTCATCCAAATTATCACTTTTAGCAAAATGGCAATATGCATCTTCGATTGTTTCTATATTACTTGGTTTTTGATAAAAAACTGGATAAACCTTGGCATAAAAACCATAGTTATAACCTTCAATTGGCTCGCCATACGTCCAGTTAACAATAGTAATTGCATCACCAAGAACCATAAATGTCTGTGTATTTTTTTGAGATTCATATGTATATATTTGTTCATATTCACCATTGTAATACCAACCATCATAATCATATATGTCATCAACGGCACCAAATATAATATCCGTATAGGATTCTCCAGCAAAAGCATAATCTATTTCCACTCTTAAAGCATCAGCACCAGGAATACTGACAATTTTATTAACAGTTGGTAAATATCGGCCACTCTGAGAATCCCGTTCACTTATTGGATAGGGACCACTCTGTGTCCCATCATCACGAATATTTGGCGTCTTCACGATTTCTGGTTGTTCTGTGGTATAAACTTTGGAACAGTTACCACCTACATAAGCTAGTTCGCAAGATGTACCGTAAACCACAGTGTTTACATCCTTGGTCCCAGCCTGGTCAAAATAATATCCATTACCATGGAAGTTTACGGTTACGTCACCGTCAGTCACGTGCGCCACAGCAATATAATTAATCGTTACGCCCTCATAAGTACCATAGTCTAAATCTGGAGTAACATAGGCTCCGTAATAAAGCGTAGTTTCATCATTAGCTTCTGTGGCATCAGAACCAGAGACCTTTACCACCATAGCATCTTTTTCTGCTGTTGGAAGCCCTCTAAATTTAATCTCATCCTGTGAGTTTGGTCGAGATAGAGCAATGCCCCAGGTATTGTCTGTGAGAGCTTGGGATTGGCTAGTCTCTAGCATGGTAATAGCATCGTTAGAATCATTAGTTAAATCTGCACTAGTACTATCTACATAGGCCATTAATGTATACCCAGTATCTGTAGCGGTAGTAACTTTTACTTTGCTCTCACCAACTCCAAATACCGCTTCGTCTTCCATTTCTATATCAATAGCAGTAATGTCCTCTGTGGTAACTGTAAGAGAAGGGCCATCTACGGCTTCTGCACTGGCCATACGTTGATTATCGTTAAACTTGAGAATACCAAAAACACTAACTAGGATAATGAAGGATAACCCAGCGAGTTTCGGAACTAAATACTTTTGAGCACCAAGCTTCATTGGTGCATAGCCACCAAAACCATTAATCGAACTTTGTTTCTTGCGCCGTCTAATTAACAGAACAATTATGGCAACAACAACCAACACTATTAAACCAATAGCAATAAACAAGGCCGTATTATTATTAAAAGCCTCATCCAGCCATTTACCAATACTCAACATACCAGTATCCGGAGCTCCTGCATCAGGAACTCCGTCTGTGTCTGGCACCACAATTTCACTAGGATCAATCAAGTTGACCAGCAACCTAGATGACATTTTAAGTTTCCTTCATTTTTATATTTATGTATAACCTTAGAAAAATGCCGCTCTTATGCCGCAAATCTGGATACTTCCCAGACAACATTCACGCGTGAGCGACTTTCTTCTGTTTGTATTCTTATTTTCATTGTTTTTCCTTTTCTAACACATCAGCACACCTAAAATCCCAATGTCTTTTGTGTTTTTTTATATGACCTTTATATGCTTATGATTATAAACAACATAAAATCAAATGTCAATAGGAAAATCGAAAATTAAAATCTATTTTGATAAATATCTAATTCTTAACCAGCCAATTAGTCACTCTCCCACTGCGCATAAAGTGTTAAAGTCTCACCCAAATGCCCTTCAGCGGAAATCGGATCATCCGGATAATACCAATCACCATTTCCATCTGGTCTCGTATTCCAGCCTACGAAAACATACCCATCCTTCTTAAGATAGTCGCTATTCCAAATGCTCCGATTACCATCGAACTCTCCAATCCATTGTCTATTCCAAACAGGTTCCCAATCATCATAACTTGGTACGCCACCATTGGCATCATAATTTATGATACGATAACCAGCTGCGTAAATATCTACTATTCTTCCAGCATAATAATCAATACGCGCCATAATATAATCTAGCATTCTGAATTGGCCATAAAACATCCGAGGTTGCCCATAGTAATCTTCACCCTCAATTTCAACAATCAAATACCACTGTTTATCAGGGAACGGATAGTCATCCGGAACAACAAACTCTTCAAACGCCCCATCCTTTATGCCAAATGCACAATTCTGCGCTGGTACAGTACCCTCTTGTTCTTCATCGTAGGCAGGGTAAAGTTTTGCAAAAAACCCATATCCATAGCCTTCTACTGGCTCGTCCCAGAATCCATAATCAAAAGTCACAGTGTCACCGTCGAAAAATAATTCCTTTGTACCAGATATGTTCTCATTGTAAGCATATAAGTCTTCCCAAGAATTCCAGTCGCCATGTTCAAAACCTTCAACTATCTCTATTTCCGCTTCTTCCGTCAATGCATAATCTATTTCAACCTTAATATGTGTTGCGCCTGGTATCGTTATAGGCTTAGTAATCCAGTTTTCATATTCATACAATCCAGTCGCATTTCCGTCATCGTCAATATTTTTACTTTTTACAATGTAACATAAAGTATCTTCTATGGTGTTTACACTTTCCGGCTGTTCATAATAGATTGGGTAAACTCTCGCATAGAAACCATAATCATAGTCCTCAATCGGTTCACTACTTGCCCAAAAAAGAATCGTCGCGGCATCAGAATCAAAAACAAAAGTTTCTTCTCCGGCAGCATAATCACCATAACCAGTATATATCTCTGCATCATACCGAAAGTCATTATAATCCAAAACTCCACGAGCCATATCTAAGCCCACCGAACCCTGTTGATCAGAAATAGCATAATTAACTTCGATTTTAATCGCATCAGCGCCAGGAATGCTTATGGACTGATAAATTTCATCTATCGGATAGGCCCCGTCCTGTGTCCCGTCATCAAGAATATTTGACGTCTTTACAATGGTATGTGGCTGTTCAGTAGTGTAGACTTTGCGGCAATTTCCACCTACATAAAACATTTCACAAGATGTACCATAAACTACAGTATTGGTGTCCTTGGTTTTTGCCTCATCAAAATAAAATCCATTCCCATGAAACCTTAATGTGATATCATCAGTGTCTATCACATGCGCCACAGCAACATAATTAATAGTAACCCCATCATAGGTACCATACTCTAAATCTGGAGTAACATAAGTTCCGTAATATAGTGTAGTTTCGTCATTGGCTTCTGTGGCATCAGACCCAGAAACTTTTACCACCATAGCATCCTCTTCTGTGGTAGGGAGTCCTCTAAAGATAGTTTGTTCTTGACTTTCTGGTCTAGTTAAGGAGATACCCCAAGTATTGTCCGTAAGGGCTTGGGAATAGCTAGTTTCCAGCATCTCAATAACATCATCAGACTCCGTATTAGTGAGACTAGTGGTACTACTATCTACATAAGCCATCAAAGTGTATCCATTATCAGTAGCAGTAGTAACGGTTACTTTTGTTTCACCCATGCCAAATACTGCCTCGTCTTCCACTTCTATATCAATAGCGGTAATGTCTTCCGTAGTAACAGTAAGTGTATTGTTAGCTGCTTCTACGTTGCTGGTCATATGCTTTTCGTTGTAGCTTAAGAAACCAAATGCAGCGATAAGAACCAATGTAAATAATCCTGCAAGTCTAGGAACTAAATGTCTTTTAGTATTAAGTGTCATACCATTATAAGAACCACCTAGTTTATTTACTAGCTTTTGTTTCTTATGTCTTTTGATTAGAAGAATAATGACTGTTACAATAGCAAGCAGTACCGCTAGGCTAATAACGGTAATTATTAATGCATTGCTATTTTGGACATTGTTAGTACCTTGCCCAATACTAAAAATACCAGTATCTGGTGTACCGCCATCAGTGTCTGGTATCACTATGTCGCTTGGTTCAATTAGATTGACCATCAGCCGAGAAGACATATTTTTGTTCCTTTTTTATGTTTGATATGACCTTATACGGTTATGATTATAATGGGAAAAATGGTGGGCGTCAATAGTTTTTTCATAAAAAAGTATGCTATAATTAAAATATATTTGGTGCTTTGGCGGAGTGGTTACGCAGCGGTCTGCAAAACCGCGTACACCGGTTCAATTCCGGTAGGCACCTCCAAAAGAGCCTTAGGCTCTTTTTTCGGCGCCTTCCGCGTCCCACGGGGCGGTATAGCACCTCCGCAAAAGAGCCTTAGGCTCTTTTTTCGGCGCCTTCGTCTTTTATAGCTTAATCAACGGTTTCTTAGTCTCCGCCAACTTCGCACCCTTTTTAATCAACAAATCCACTTTCTCATGATCAGCATGTTGTTCTTTTGGCCCAAAAGCCTCCTGTTGTCTCCTCAGGTTACCATAAAACCCAGTTCCCTTAGCCGCTTCCCAAAACAGCTCTTCACACGGCACATTCTTATAATGCCACGGTTTATTAAACAAATTGAAATGCACCAACTTTACATCAGGCGATAAATCCTTACTTGGTTCTGAGTTCCAACAAATATCAAGATGCATTATTTTTCCTCTCAATATTACATTCAAGTAATCTTGATCGGGCGCCACTAAATCAGCATCATATTTCTGTATCAGTTCAATCATCGTCGACAAATACTTTAGCTTACGCATCCTTTTTAAATCCATCACCTGTACACCAGAGTTCACATATTCATCATGTGGCACACCCACCGCCTTATCAACATAATCACGAAATTCAGGTATTACAGAAACCTTTGGATCCACCGCCGCCGCAAGCGCATTCTCTCCTAAATCAATATCAAACAACTCCCCAATATCACCGCGCAAAATCGTATCGCTATCAATATACACTGCCTTCTTGTAAAGTGGAAATAACCGCGGAATAAACGCCCGATAATAATATACTGCGGACGAGAAAAAATCCGCCGCCCCTTTTTGTCGTCGCGTACAATAAGTCACAATCGCGCGAAGATACAAGCTATTCGTAATCTTCCTAAATTCAATCGCCATATTCTTTGTCACCAAACTACGCAGCCTTACTCGGTTTGCCCAACTCAACCCATCATGCAAAATAATTACCCGATAATAACGCTTTTTGTTAGACGCTCGTTCCAATGAGTGGATCGCCGCCGCCGCATATGGCGCATATGCATTATTAATCGTAATAAAAATCGGCACCACTTTCGTAAGTTTCTTTAAAGGAGGAATTCCAGTCGCAAAAATACTCATTTCTTCTCAGCCTTCTTTATATATTTAAAATATTCATAACTACTATGCTTACTCATCTTAACCATACTATTATACGCCTCTTCCGCCAACTTCGCCCGATTTTCTTCATCTGATAACTTTTTATCCGGATAAAATGGCCCGTCTATATAAACCGTCATATCTGGTCTCGCCTGACCCACGACTTTAGATTTTTGATATGTTGTTGTCATTGTAAAAATCGGCAAATTATTTCTTACTGCATATTTAAACGATTTGTCACCTGCCGGAAACTTCCGAATCCCAGTGTAATATGGCCATACATGCGCTTCAGGATAAATCACCAAACAGTTTTTTTGCGCCAACCTTTTATCTACTGCCTCATTAAAAGCAATTTTCTCATCTTTTGACGAACCAAGCGGCAACGCCCCAATATAAGGCAAATATTTACCAATCCCAGGTATTTTCAAATTTACCGGCGACACAATCGTAAAAATCCGTCTATCCGCCACAAGTGCCGGCGAGAAAGCATCATGATACGGATTCGTATGATTCGCATAGACCACATACCCAGTGCCCTTAGCTTTTTTAAGCTTCTCTCGCCCCACTACTTTCATGTGCAAATACGATTTAGCATAATACCTTGCAAAAACCTTAAATCCACGATACAACACCGAACCATACAATCTTTTAAATGGATTACGCGGAATGAATTGATAACCTTCCGGTAACCCAACCTTTTCCTTCCGCTCTTGTTCCTTTGTCTGAATCGGATCATCTTCTTCTGATTCATAATAAAAAACTCGCTCAACTTCCGGTAAATCCTTTTGAAATAACTCTGCTCTTGCCATAATTAACATTCCACTTTATGTTAATACTTATTATATCATAAGTTATTTTTCAGCTTTTCGTACTCAGTAAAAATATCGTCATAGTCATCAATTTTCAAAACCTTATGCACTCGCTCAATATCAAACGGTTTCACCTTCTGCACATGAAAAAATGGCCAAAATTTAAAATTATTTGAAAAATGATGTAAAACCGTATCACTGCGCGGCCTTTCACCTTGTTCATTATATTTCCGCCCCACCAATTGTCTCTTTGAAATCGCTTTATTTAGAGCCGCTTGATCCGCCAGCATCATCCATCGTTTTTTGCACAGCGAAACAGCTTTTTCAAACATTTCCGTCTTCCGACACTCCTTCAAATTAAATAACATCACGCCCGAATTCATATAATCAAAATTAAATAGCCCATGATAATGATAAAAATTCTTCCCATAAATATCCAAGACTCCCGCCGCCTCAATTCCGTCTAAATCCATATTATAAAAATCACCTATATCGCCTCGACACATCACATCATAATCTAAATACAAAACCCGTTCAGCTTGTTCAAGCTCCTTAAACTTGTCCATATAAAGCCGAAGCATTGAACATGGCGTAAAATACGACCCCATATTTTTCTTTGGCAAATTCTCTACAAACACATCCGTCGCATCAATCAGTGTGACCGAATTCCGGCCATCATACTTCTTCACCAACTTATTTAAAAACTCCGCCGTCTTTTTAGAAAAAGGCTTCACATTATCATATTTAATTGTCGCAATATAAATATTAAAAACCCCTCGCCCATTCATCATCAAAGACAAAATCGAAACCAGCACCCCGCGACTAATTCCCTCGTCCCCACAATACAAAATATTCATAATTCATATTATATCAAACCCTACACCACCACGCAAAAACACAAAATATGCTAAAATATAAGCATGAGCTGGATAATTTTTGTAATTATTGCTGTAATTTTCACCGCAATTGTCATTTTTATCGATAATTATGTCTCAGATATATATTTCAAAGGCCGCGACGCCGCTTCACAAAAATGTTTCTTTATATTCAGCTATCTTATCGCCGGAATTATAACATTGATAATTACAGGCTTCAATTTTGAATTAATTGATTTTATCATATTCTTTAGCTCTGGTGCCATTATCAGCTTTGCAAATATTTTTTATTACAGAGCACTCGAAATAGACAACACTGTGAACCTCGGCATCTTCATACAGATATTACCAATTATTTACCTAATATTTGGTTGGTTATTCTTTGGGGATAGTATTTCCCCTACACAACTAGTTGCCTTCGCAGTCATCTTAGCTGCGCCAATCCTCATCGTTGCCACCACGCGCAAAAAAAGCCGCAAAGTCAAACTACGCGCCATATTCTTTACATTCTTATATGTAATGATCGGTGTTATCGGCAACCTAATGTTTGTCAAATTCAACAGTGAAAATGTAGGCATCGTCACCGAAATCGCCCTAGTATTCTTAGGTAAAAGTATTGGTAATGCCATTATAATACTAGCAAAACCTCGCTGGCGACGACGCTTCCAAACCGTTGTAAAATCCAGTCGTAAAAAAGTCCTTATTCCATTAACAATAAGTTTTATTATGAATTTAGTCAAAGATTTTTCTTACCGTAGTGCTCTAGTTTTAGCCCCATCGGTTGCGCTCGCCTCCGCTGCCTCCGATTCCGCCGAACCAATAGTTATTTTCTTCATGGGATTGTTACTCACACTAATTTGGCCAAAATTTGGTCGCGAAAAACTCAACCGTAAATCCGTCATCGTACATCTAGCCGCCACAGTTCTAGTTGTCGCCGGCATCATTCTAATTCAATTATAACTTTTCACCAAGCCTAGCGCGACCGGCCCATTCATCAGCCATTTCATTAAACTCAGTTCCCACATGCCCACGCGTCCAAATTAGTTTAACCGGATTGTCGCGATACAACTTATATAATTCTTGTACGATATCTAAATTCTTAATTGGGCCGGTCTTCTTTTTCCAACCATCCCTTTCCCAACCCGGTGCCCACTTCGTCAGCACATTCACCCAGAATTCCGAATCGGTATGAATCTCGCAACCATCATCCCCAGCGTACTTAATTGCCGAAATTAAAGCTGTTCCCTCCATCCGAATATTCGTCGTATTATCTTCACAACCAATTACTACCGGAGTACCGACATTATCGTTAACCTCGATTACTGCAAACCCTCCTAACCCCGGATTAGGTTCTGCACTTCCGTCTGTATATAATATCTTCATATATCTCATTTTATCACATCAAGCCATCAACCATCAAAAACTATGGTATAATAATAGTATAAATTGGGCCCCGGTGGCGGAATTGGTATACGCGTTCGACTTAAAATCGAATGGAGAAATCCATATGAGTTCAAGTCTCATCCGGGGCACCAAACGCAATAATCTTGACCGCACGTCAAGATTATTTTATATCACATAAACTAAATTCTAGCAAAAATTTATAGTATAATTTTACTATGGGCGAAAAAACAAAAAGAAGACACATCGTAGGTCTAGACAGTTTGAAGTTAATCGCAATCATTATGATAGTGGTTTATCACTGTTTCCCAGGAGTCTTAACTGGTGGGTTCATCGCCGTAGAAATATTCTTTGCAATTTCAGGCTTTTTAATTGGGCAAAAACTACTTTCAGAATATAAAATCAAAAGGAACAAATTTGGCAGCCCGAAAGGATTCCTCAAATTCACAGTTGACAGAATAAAAAGGTTTTTACCGACCCTAATATTCTGTATAATTCTAACGTTGTCCCTAGCCTATTTCGCCGATCCAGATTTACTCACCGCGGCACGCCCAAACACTCTTTCGGCAGTTACATTCTCAACCAACATTGTCTCAATCATTACTGGCAGCACCTACGAAAATTCATTAATTCCCAATTTATTTAATCCAACCTGGTTCTTGGCGCTTGAATTGCAAGTCTGTTTATTATTCTACTTAATATTCGCGATTTTCACCAAACTATCACCAATGAAGAATAATAAAACAAACGGTTTCTATGTTAAATTTCTCATACTTTGCCTACTAATTGCCACAATATCATTTGGCTTAATGGCCATATATGGTGGCAGGTTCTCGCTATTCGACCGCGCCTACTTTGGTACAGACTCACACATTGGAGCATTTTTCCTTGGCGCAGCGCTCGCAACATTTACAACAATGCACCAAATCAAACCAGCAAAAGAAAAAGGCCGAATCGGCTGGTTCGCAGTATTATTTATGAGTATAGCCGGAGTAGTAGCAATGGCACCATTCATCCATTACGATTCAGCGCTAGCATTCATAATGGCTCTTCCACTCACCGCGACGTTAAGCATAGTAATGATATTCACAGTATTAAAACTTCAGAAGCCAATCATCAACAAAACTCCAAAAATACTTATTGTACCAGAATACCTTGGTAAACTTTCATTCGCAATCTATCTACTACACTGGGGACTTTACATTCTACTCCCAAGCTTATTGTCGTTTTGGCCACTAGAAGTTGCGCCATACATTGCAATTGCACTTAGTATCGGCCTAGCAATTCTACTCCAAAAAGTCATCACTCCATTTTCTAAAAAACATAAAATCATTTTTGCAATACTTCTAACATGTAGCACAATTCTCCCAATCATGTCACTCATCAAAGCTCCAGAAAAATCTTCAATCGAAGAAAACTTAGCAGAAGCAAAAATCGAGCTTGATGAAACCAATAGTCAAACCGAAGAAGCAGCCACAGCGATTATAGATTATACCGGAATGAAAGTACTAGCCAATCTCTTAAATGGTGAAGTAATGAAATTCTTTGATGGTGCTGAAAGTTTTGCAAAGCCATATCCAGTCATAACAACCACAGCCTGGTACGGTGGCGGAGTAACCGGAAGTTTATATGGAAGAGATTATTATAGTACGCCAGACTATGGACGCGCCTCAGAACTTGCCTCAAAACGCGTAATGGTACTTGGCGATTCAGTAGTACTTGGCGCAACAGCCAACCTCTACAACACAGTACCAGGAGTATTCGTAGATGCCATGGGCTCACGCAACATGACAGATGCAATTAATTTACTAGCAGGGTATCGCGCAGCAAACGGTGGTTCCCTACCATATATTATTGTAATCGGGCTAGTCACCAACTATGTCAATTTTGGCACAGACACGCTCCAAGCAATCATGGACGCAGCAGGCCCCGGACATCAATTCGTATTTATGACCGGCTATTGCGGCGACTATCCGCGTGATGCCCAAAACAATACAATTCGCTGGATGGCAAATAGTTACGGCAACGTGCATGTTGGAGATTGGGTATCAGTGGTAGTGCCCAATGTAGATTGGTATACTTATGCGGACCACACGCATCTTACACCTGCAGGTCGGCAGGCGTATGCAAATTTAGTTAATCAGGTAGTAAGCGGACTATGAAAACTATCACAAAAATCTTAATTGGTACACTTTGTTGTGTAGCAATAACAAGCTTCGCACTATATGAAGCATATTCTATTGTTAAAAAAGAGTATTTACGTCAAACAGAAATTGCAACAGCAGCACACGAAAGAATAAATTATAATTTGGACATGATTAAAATAGCCGTCATAACCGAAGACGTAGAAACCTACCAAAAAAATCTAGCCGAAATCAAAGAACAGACCAACATCATTACACCGCTCGGGCTTATTAAAAACGAGCAGGCAGATTTCTTGAACCAGCTCGAAGAGTACACTACACTTCTAGATAGCAAAGCCGAATTATTAACCGAAATGCAATCCGTAAAAACAAGCATCGCAACCGTAAAAGACAAATTAAATGAAAATTACGGTGACAAAGATTCTATATCACGAGATAAATTAAAAGAGTCCAAAGACAAAGTGCTAGAATTCAAAATAAATAACAGCGGGTATACCGAAGAAAAAATACTCGCAATCATTAACCAAGTTAATGGAGCCTTGGAAGGAATTTCCGAAAAAGCCTCGGCTCTCGCCGAATGTATCGACACCTGTTATGCAGACCGAATCAGCGAAATCGACGATGAACTAGCAGACAAAATGAAAAGCTTCGCCGATGCAGTAGATGAACTAAATATTAGCCTCGAAAAAGAATTCAGTTTCGACAAAATGACAAGCATCAAAGAAAACAAAACCAACGGATAAAACTATCCCAAGTATCGTACAGCTTCCGTTGCCGCTACTGCGCCATCGGCCGCCGCTGTCACTAATTGCCTTACGGATTTCGTTCGGCAATCTCCTGCCACAAATATTCCAGGCTGCGAAGTATGACAGTTTTCATCCGCAACAACATAACCATCCGAATCAAGCTTTATTAAATCATTTAAGAATGAAGTATTTGGTATCCGTCCAATAGCCACAAATACCGCCTCAGCATCCGCAGGAATTGGCTCATTATGATGAATATTATATACCTTCGATGCAATATTCTCTAAATACGAAACCTCATACTTGGCAGTATTACCGCTCCCTACTACCACCACCGGCTTGCCTTTATACAAAGCTCCATCACAAGTTGCGCAATAAAACACTGGGCGGTTCCCCACCTCCGCCATTTTTTTCTCGGATAGTTTTCGTGGCCCCGTACCAGTTGCAATTATCAAAGCATCGCACCGATAATCCGTTTCGTCAGTCTTGATCACGAACTCATATTCGCCCTCTTCATCATTCAAGATATCTTCTGCTACTTCATAAACCACCGTTACACCGAGTTTCTTCACCTGCTCATCAACCTTCTTAGACAAATCCTCTCCGGATATCGCGAGCTCACCAGGCCAGTTTTCCACTCTCTGCGACTCAACGATTTGTCCACCCAAAACCTTACCTTCTATTATTAATACGGATTTACCGGCTCGTGCCGCATAAATCCCCGCTGTCATTCCAGCTATCCCCGCTCCTATGATAATAATATCTGCATTCATGATATTATTATACCTTATTAATCACCGGAATCACAATCGGCGTATGCCCTGTCGCATCAAACAATATGTGCGTAATGTCAGTTTTAATTTCTTCCTTCAATACTTTCATTTCTGGATCAGTCGCAATTGACTTATCCGTCTTCTGACGCAGATAGTGACGAATTTTGCCTATTAGCTCTTCTGAATTGTCAAGATAGATAAATGCTCGCGATACCACATCTGGAGTTTTCATCAAATGCCCAGTCTTTTTATTTAAGGTTAAAATAATTACAAAAATACCCTCACGCGAAATATGAATCCTATCTTTTACCACTGCTTCATGCACTGGCTGATCCGCATCGTCATACAATTTATTACCCACATAAATCCGTCCTGCTTTACGAATCTTTTTTTCCGGTGTAAGCTCCACGATATCGCCATCATCAAAAATCAAGATATTTTCGTGTGGAATTCCAATCACATTTTCTGCCATCTCAGCATTATGTTCAAGCATGTAAAATTCACCATGATATGGCAAATAATTCTTCGGGTGAATTCTCGTCACAAAATCTACATGATCCTCATAATAAGCATGCCCAGACAGATGCAAAGGTCCAATGTTAGTTAAATGAGTTCGGCCGTTTTGAATTACTTGTGCGCCTTCACGCAACAATCCATCAACAGTTGTCACAATATGTGGTTCATTTCCCGGAATTGGATTAGAAGAAAACACCACGGTATCAGTTGATTTAATCTTAATATATTTATGCGCACCTGTTACCATCCGGTTTAACACTGCGTTCAGTTCACCCTGTGAGCCAGTACACACAATACAAACCTTCTCATCTGGCAACTTTAATGTATCTTCCATCTTTACGATCGTATCTTTTGGTACCTTAATAGATTTCGAGCGAAGTGCCACTTCCACGTTATTAATCATCGAAAATCCCGAAAATGCCACTTTGCGACCACGTGCTGCCGCTTCTTTCAAAATTAATTCAATTCTTGAAATTTGCGACGAAAAACATGAAATAATCACGCGCCCACCAGCATAATGATCCATCACGAGACCAAGATTCTCACCCACGTCATATTCCGAATGTGGATGATGGCCAGGAGAATCAATATTGGTTGATTCATTCAGCATCAAATCTACACCTTCTTTAGCGACTATTTCGTCAATCCGCTCGTAATCCGTCTGAATACCCATTGGCTTTTCTTCATGTCGCCAGTCACCAGAAAAGTAAATCACTCCGTTTGGTGTTCTTACCACAATTGCCGTACTACCCGGGATCGAATGCAGTACATGGATAAACTCAACCGACAAATTTTCACTTACCTTAATTATTTCATGCTTCATCGGGTCAACTTTACAATAATTCATCTCCGGCACATCGTCTAGTTCAGACATCTGTTTCTGAATCATTCCAAGTGTAAACGCCGTCCCGTAAATAGGTGTCAAATGCGAAAACTTCGGCAACAAATGTCTACAAGCACCAATATGATCAAGGTGTGCGTGCGTAAACAAAATCGCCTTGACTTTGTCCATATTGTCTTCAAGATATTTTATATCTGGAATTAAATAATTCACTCCAGGATAATCACCACTTGCAAACAAAACGCCCATATCAATTACTATCATTTCAGATTTGTACTCCACGATAGTCATATTCTTACCAATTCCAAATTCACCCACACCACCAATCGGGATAATTCGAACCGATTCTGGATCCGGCCTCATGTTTTTCAACTTAGCATTAGTGATCTGTTCACCACCATAGCCATTGTATCGTGTCTTATTGACTGGAATGCCAATAATATGCTGTGTCGCCTGTGCATTCACATCTGCTGACAGCATTCTCTGATGATGCACCATATCGCCTTTTTTGGCCGATACTGACAAATTAACCTTACGTTTCTCTGCCTCAGCCTTAGCTTTAGCCTTCTTTGATGTAGCCGGAACCGTTGGCTGTTTAGCCTTTTTGGCCTTAGCGGCCACAGTTTTCGTCGTTTTAGACACCCTAGCTTTAGTAGATTTCTTCACCAAAGCAGCATCCTTTCCCCCTTCTGCAAAATTCGAATTAAAATTTCGTTTCTGCGCTTCTTCAAATTGCCTTTTGATATCTGGCAATCTTTCTGCCCTTGATTTTAAGAGCCGGGCACGCCGCTCTTCTTCATTAATATTCATAAGTTTCCTTTTTTATTACAAGTATAATCGTTATCTCTATTATACCAAATCTCTTGCATTTTTTCAAGTCCTTTGCTATAATAAGACCATACCAATTGACAGACCGACCAGAAAATGGCCGGTTGTTTTAATAGAAAGGACCAAATGGAAGGACTAGATCTAAAACAGATGTCTGCCATGGTAGACATTATTGCCGAAGAAAAAGGCTTACCAAAAGAAACAGTACTAGGCGTAATTGAACAAGCTATTGCCGCCGCTTGGCGCAAAGATAACGGTGACCGCGACATGAATGTTCGCGCCTCGCTAAACACCAACACCGGCGAAGCTGATATTTTTGTCACTCGCGAAGTCATTGAAGATGGCCTAGCCTACAACCCAGCCACCGAAATACCTCTATCCGAAGCTGGCAAAAAATACAAAATTGGCGACACTTGCGAAGAAAAACACAAGGTCACCTCGTTCGGCCGTGTTGCCGCTCAAACTGCCAAGCAGGTCGTCATTCAACGCCTCCGCGAAGCCGAAAACGAAGCTGTGCTTGCCGAATATGAAGACAAAATCGGCACCATCGTTACCGGCACAATCTCTCGCGTTGAACCACGCATCGTACGCATCGATCTTGGCCGCACCAACGGCATAATGCCAAAAAGCGAGCAAATTGATGGCGAATATTATACCGTCGGCAACCGCATTAAAGCCCTCGTCAAAAAAATCGAACGCAGTGAGCGTGGCGCACAACTCGTTTTATCTCGTGGCTCTGCCGAATTTATTGAGTATCTGTTCCGCCAAGAAGTTCCAGAGATTGACAATGGCACCGTCCAAATCAAAGCTATTGCCCGCGAGTCCGGTCGCCGTACCAAAATCGCCGTTATTTCCAGTGTCCCGGGCGTCGACCCGGTCGGTACCTTTGTTGGCGGCCGTGGCATTCGCGTCAGCGCTGTTATGAACGAAATCGGCAACAAAGAGAAAATCGATGTTATCACTTGGAGCGACAACCCTTCTGAATTTATTCGTGAAGCTCTTTCTCCAGCTGAAATCAACAAAGTCGAGATTGACGGCAAAAAAGCCAAGGTTTATGTCAGCGAAGATCAACAATCTATCGCCATCGGTAAACAGGGCCAAAACGTTCGCCTCGCTTCCAAGCTTACTGGTTACGAAATAGACATTGAGCTCATCAAAGCTCCAGCCAAAAAGAAGAAAAAGAACGTCGAAGACTCTCTTCTTTCCGCCCTTGAAGAATCCAGCGACGAATCCGAAGAGTAATACCAAACATAACCCCAATAATAATAACGGCATCATTGCCGTTATTATTTTGCGCCACCAAAGACATCAACTGTCCCCCCACGAACAATGCCATAATTGTTTAATAGGAGAAACAAAATCCCATCCTCGCCCACAATATCACGATAAACATCATCGCTTTCCCCATCACCATCATAATCAAATGGTATATCCCAATTCCAATCGGGGGAAGGTTCTCTATAGGTGCCAGATTTATTGACCAATTTACAAGTTTGAGTCGGAATAGTACTCTCAGTTTCAGCATCATAAACTGGATAAACCTTAGCACTAAAACCATAATCATCAACATTGGCGCGAGAAAAGTAGCCAAAGAAATAAAAGGTTACGGTGTCACCATCAAAATTATATGTCTCTAAGCCAGCCTTATCTATATCAAAAGGACCAATTTCTATATACCTCGATGGCTCAGAAAACCCAAGCCAATTCCCCTCAATAATTGTGAGATTAAAATATCCGTCATCGCGAGATGGGGAATTATAAGTTATCTCCACTCTCAATCCATTGGCACCAGGAAACGTAATTGGCCTAATCATATCGAAATACACATCGTCTTCTTCCGCATCATCATATGCATCGTCTATATCAGCTAGACCACAGACAGTAGTTTCAATAGTATTTATATCGGATGGTTTATTTATAAAGATAGGTGTAACTACATAATTAAAAGCACTATAATTCTCATTTTTTATAGGTATAGAAATAATTGTAAATGCATCTCCATTAAGATAATACTCTCTGAGGCTATCTTCGGTTTCGTCTACCATATTAGGAGCGAAGACGCGAACGATCCAATCATTGAGATTTCCACCAGAGCTTTCAATTTCTTGCATTTTTGTTATCAAGCTAGTCATGGTCGGATAAGCGCCTTTAAGAATTACTGCATAAAAATGGTCCTCGCCACGATAGTCAATTGCCACCTTTACACCATCAACCCCTTCATATGCGATTGGATTTAAAGAACCTTCAAGGTTTTCGAATTGTTCAAATGTCGGAAGGGTGCCAATGGCACCATCTGCAGCATTGAGGGCCATTGATTCTCCAGCATACACCTTGCGACAGTTATCACCAATATAGGTCATGGAGCAATCCAGGCCATAAGTTACGGTATTAAACAACTCAAAATCGTAAGTATTAGGGTTGAAGACATTATACCTAACCGTAATTTCATCATCTGTAGTTGGACTGGTCACTGCTACATAATTCACCGTCGCACCAGTATAAGTGCCTTCTTCTAGGTCTGGAGTAACATAAGTAGCATAGTATAGCTCCGTAGTATCATTAGCGTTTGTTGCCGTAGAGCCAGTAACTTTAATCATCATAGCATCTTCCTTTTTGGTAGGAAGTCCATGAAATACTGGAGCATCTTGGTTTTCTGGTAGTGATAATGCTACTCCCCATGTGTTTTCCGTAAGTGGTTGCGAGTAGGATGATTCAAGTCCAGTAATTTTAGTAGTAGCATTAGTATTGGTTTCATTAGTAAGATCAGAAGTATTACTATCTACATAAGCCATTAATGTATAACCATTGGTGGTTGCAGCATTTACCGTTACTGTGCTTTTGGTTGTAGCGAATACTGGCGTGTCATCTAGTGTTACATTGATATCAATATCTTCTGTAGTAATAGATAACTCTGTATTAGTGTTAGTATTAGTTCCAGTAGCATTTACATTATTATCTTGTTTCTCATTATATTTTATGAATACAAAAGTAGCTACTAGTATTAGTGCTAAAAGACCAGTAAATCTAAGTAATGCACCCTTTCCTGTATGAATTGAGAACTTATTATTCTTTTTATGTTTATGGTGCTTAAATGCACTAATAACTAAGGCAACGAGCACTAATACTACTATGGAAACACTAATAATTGGTACTACCATATTATTAGTATTGCTTGCCATATCATTATGTGAAACACTAAACATGCCAGTGTCTGGAGTATCGGCACCAGGAACATCAGTGTCTGGCACTACAATTTCTGGGTATTTTACGTTTACTGAGAGTTTTGATGACATGGTTTCAACCTTCTACTGTTCAGTTTATCTTTTAATTCCATATGTTATTACCACCCCTCCAGGTATCCGCAACTGGACGAGCAATGCAACGAATCGAGCTACCATTGCTACGATTGCCATAATCATTAAACGAAGGATGATACACCTCGGTAACAATATGGCCTATAAGGACCTCGTCGCTCCCATCTTTTATAATGGGGGACCAAAAGTCACCACCTTGCCCGACATCAGCCAGGTAGCCAGCCCAGCCTCCAGTAGGTGCAAAATATAGTGGCTCATCCCATATTCTATACAGTTTATTATCTATGCTTATTTCAGAAAACCACGAACCTTCAAACTTATAATACCACCAAAGTGAATAGAATGAATCCTCATTAAACAAACCTTCGTTAATCCAACCTAGGAATCCCGCTCTAGGCAAAGTCCACCCAGCCGGGCAGATGGACTGCTCAAGTAATACACTATCATAATACTGGGAGCTATCGTTCATGGCTACCGCAGCAGTCCAGTTGTAGTAATTGCCTAAATGGTATTGTGGAATCCCAGTAGAAGATATATAGTCAGAATATGGATTGATGGACTCATCGCAATTTCGTGGTTTGTTGGTCGAATCCCAGTCGCAAGTATCAAAATATGAAAGCCAACTTAGGCCTTCGTCGTCATAAAGTCTTCTGCCATTCCAATATTTATCGCCTGGGTCATAAGATTCTGGATAAACAAAACCTCCTGGGTAATCTCCAATTGGCTGATCGAATAATCCCCACGTAGTTGTACCGGTAGCATAAGTAGAACGACTCGGTGTCCAAGAAGCGGCCTCGTACTGCTTAGTTT
>CAMKOB010000009.1 GCA_946414345.1 uncultured Candidatus Saccharibacteria bacterium
CAGTAGCAAAGACTGCAGTATCGTTCAGATCTACATCAATCTTAATGTCACTAGCCGTAATAGTAAGACTATTGCCGCCATTGTTCTTTAAATCGTCCACAAGCAGTACTGCACTAGCTAGATTAGAAAGTTTGTCTAGATTCATTACAGCCAGTGCACCTAATAGTACTACAACGGATAGTGTAGTAAGTTTAGCTACTAAGTGTTTATTAGTATGAGTAGTAAAACGATTTACTTTTCTGCGACGAGATATTACTACAACCGTTCCTGCAATAATAGCAATTATTAAAACAGTAATACCAATAATTGGTAAAATCATACTAGTATTAAAACTCACTCCGTCTGTATGAGAGACGCTAAACATACCAGTATCTGGTGCACTAGTGTCTGGCACTACAGATGGGCTAGCATCGTTTACATTAATTAAGAGTTTTGATGACATATGTCTTTTACCTTTTTGTGTTTGTGTTTATAAACTTTATAAAAACATAATAGCGCAGCGAAAAACAGATGTCAATAAAAAAAAAGAACCAAACAAATATTTGATTCCATTTATTAATCATATAACCAAACACCCACTCTAAAAGCTGATCACAACACATTTTCTAGGCGGAATACAACCACAATAACACACACTGACCACCCTACACTTACCTCCAGGCTCCGGCCTCTCTCAACGGATTGATTTGGTCTGAACCTACTTCCATTTTAGCATATGCCAATACGTTGTCAATATTGATTTTGAATAATTTTAATGTTTTAATATAAACTTTTCCACAACCAAAAACCAAAGCAAAAAAACATATCCAACAGAGACAAATTACAAAAACCGAACAAATAATACTTGACAAAATAATGATTATATTTAACTATTTAATCCTGCGTCAAAATACATCAACACGTGATCCCATCCCCAACTCAAATCAAACCCAGACAGCACATACTCATTAAACTTGAAATACGGCAATCCATTAACATACTGCGTCATCCGTTTGGCATCTTCTTTCACTTGTGCTACAGTCTCATCATTTCTTACGCATTGCTCAAAGTCTTCACCAAGTCCCACGCTCTTCCCCATCTCAATCCAATAATCCCTGCCCATCTTATTAAACTCCGAGAACGACGATTTACCCATACCTTTAAACCACTCGTTCCAAACCTTAGTTACAGCTAAATCGTAAAATTCCCAAAATTTACCTCTATCTCTTGCGCAATATGTTGCCACCGCCGAGTAACGCGACTCAATCGGCATCGATTCACCAAATTCAAACAAAAAGTCCGTTGCTCTTACCTCAATTAAGATATCATTGGCCTCTATATACCTTTCTAAATCTTCTTGGTGCTCTATCATTGCATTTTCAAATGCAATACAATATGGACACGCGATATCCGAATAGATTATAAAATGGTTCCTGGCATCCAGATTTCCCATCGTCATTTCTTCATACCAAATTTCCCTCGGAGCTGAATTACCGCCACCGCCCATACTTGCACCAATTGCTACGCCAATTATAAGAACTATTACAACTATTAGCGCAATTCTACCTATCACACCCGCTATGTTTGACTTTTCGTTCGTTTCCATCTAACTCCTCTACTCTTTTGGCCTTCTTCGCCAAATATTTTTCATTAGTTATTATAGCATACATTTCGAGCCCCATCCGCTTTAAAGACAAAATCGCAATCACAACCGCCAACACCGTTACTATACCAGATACTACACCAGCTATCGCAAAACTTCCTGTTGAAAAAATCATCCCAAGAAACGGCGTAATCAGAGTAGTGCCACAGGTTGGACAACCAGCCCCTAGTGCAATCAAGCCAGTAATAATCCCCACCTTCTGTACGTTCTCCGAATTTTTATTCTTCTTATTCCAAAGTAACACAATTAGCCCAATCAAAATTCCCTGCAAAAGCGAGATAAAGAACACAAAAATCCAATCGGTAAATATCATATTTATACCGAATATCCCAATAATCGCCTCACCGATGATTCGCATATTCTTCGGAAAGCCCAACGCCCCCATTAACTCAAATTTCGTTAATCCACTAGATAATAGATTCATTAATGTTCCGAAAAATAAGAAAGCAATTACGAAACCTATCCAGAACTTTTTCTCTTTCGTCGCCAAGAGAATTCCTTTTCCCGCCAAAATAAAGTCATCACACCATTTACGCCAATTAAACTTAATTTTCTTCACCCTACCTCCAACAAGTAATTATTATTTAAAATCTTTAATTGTGTATTTTCCTGTAGCTACCTCATTCTCGCCGATTACAATGCCGGCCTTTGCTACAGAAGCAGCATATTTTAATTTATCCCCAATACCCTTACCCGCATAAACAACATCAACCAAGTTACCTTCTGCGCGTAATTTCTGAGCCACCTCCATAGCAAATGGTATCTCTGAGTCCGTAATTGGACAAACACAATAATCAAGCAAACCACCAAATTTATTTTCATCGATTAAGCCGTACTCGTTCAACACATAGAATAAGCGCGTCAGTCCAATCGATATTCCCACGCCTGGCAAATGCTGCTCCGTGTAGTAACTAGCCAAATTCTCATATCGTCCACCAGAGCAAATTGAGCCAATCTCTTTATATTCGGGTATTACCGTCTCAAATACCGAACCAGTATAATAATCCAAACCTCTTACAATCATCATATCGGCAATGACCCCCCCCTTCAGACCCTGAGATTCAATCAAGCCTAGTACCGTCTCAAGTTCAGAAACTCCTGCCGTTAGTAAATCTCCACCAACTTTATCACGAATTGCCTCAAGTTTTGGCAATACCTCGTCGAGCGAACCATGAATCTCTGTAAATTCTTTCAACGTCTCAATCTGTGAGTCATCCAAACCCTCTTCGGCATAAGCCTCCACTGTCTTTTCCATCGGCACTTTCTCGGCATGGTCGATTATGCCAAAAACCTCATCAGATTTATCCGCAAGACCAAGCCCTACCAACAAACCCCCCAAAATCTTCCTGTTTGAAATCCTCACCATTATCTCTGGCTTCACAAATGTCTTCAAGGCTTCATAAGCCGTCATCACCACATCGGCATCATAAGACAGCGGCAACTTTCCCCGCCCAATCACATCTATATCACATTGATAAAATTCACGAAAACGCCCTTTTTGCGCTCTTTCACCCCGGAAATTTCGCCCAATTTGCGTCACCTTAAAGGGGAATTTCAAATCATTCTCGTGTTCTACCACATACCGAGCTAGTGGCACCGTGTGATCAAACCGCAACGCTTGATCGGCGTCGTCGGCAGTCTCATTAGTCTTGATTACTCTATAAATTTGTTTTTCTGTATCCCCACCAGCTTTAGCTAGCAGTATCTCTGTTCTATCAATTATGGGAGTTTCAATCGACAAAAAACCATGCGCATGATAAACACTTGCAATCTGTTTCAAAAGGTTATCAAAAATAGCCTGTTTTTTTGGTAGTAATTCTTGCATGCCAGATATTGGCGAAGTATTTATCTTTTTCATACTTTTCATTATAGCACAGATGTGGTACAATATAAATATTGGCGCTGTAGCTCAGTTGGTAGAGCAGAGGCCTGAAGAGCCTTGTGTCACTGGTTCAAGTCCAGTCGGCGCCACCATTTTTTTACAAAAAAAGAGCCCCCGGCTTTACCCGTACTGATTGTACGGAAGTCGGGGGTTGATTTGTCAATACTATAATGGCAAGCTTATCTGTAAACTATAGTTCAATCAAAGCAACCAATGCCCTATGATCCGATATTGCAGCGTCAATTAAATTAAAACTCTTACATTTCAACTCATTTGTAATTAAAATATGGTCACATGCCACATCCTTTACGAAACGTACATTTCTCAACGTAGTTTTCACTTGATTTATTGCAGTTAAATCTTGCATAAAACCAAGTTCTCGCATAGCAGGTGATTCCGAGATCACATTTAAGTCTCCGCACATTACAGTTGGGCAATACCCATCCTTAATAAACTCTGCTACTTTATGCATACATTCCACCGACGTCTTGTCCCCAAGGGGGTCCTTCAACCAATAACCATGATAGTTTACAACAGCTAACCCATTGTTTAGTATAACTTTCTGGACAGTATAATACTGGTTCTTCGCTTTTTGAAGATCCGAAAAACTCTTAATCACTATATATTCGCCTATTACGATCTTCTCTTTCGTGTCAACAAAAGGAATTTTACTCAAGATTGCATTTCCTATTTCAAATTGGCCGCTACCATCCAACACTTTCGTTCCGTAGTTAGAGGTTTTAAAGACATAATCAAACGCAGCCATCCTTACAATTTTATCTACCGTATCAACATATAGCTCTAAATAGTCGTTACAATCATCACTCCAAATCGCCTCCTGGATACAAACTACATCGTAATCGCCCTCCTTAATAAAACGAACCAATCCGTCTTTTATTCTACCGGTCCAACCATTAATTTGTAATACTTTCATAATTAATTAATTCATTAAAAACATCTTTTTGAAATCTTCTATCGAATATGCTTCCCTACTACCCGGAATAGTCACATACTGATACGCACCGTTTTCCTCTGCAATGGTAAACGCTTCATCCGTCCAATTAAATACCCCATGCCCAGTAACCACTTCATTCCAGTCCGGACTACCATAAGACTTTGTAGTACTAACAGTATTAATATAAGAAAAGCCGTAATTAGCCTGATCGTTGTCGTCCTTATAAATATAGGTCTGGTATGTTCGCTCGCCAACACCTCCGTGAAAAACTGCAACATATCCATCTGGCACCGTATCTTGATCAGACGCATCTGTGTCGACCAGACCACATTCTTCTATATCAACCAAGCCACATTCTTCTAGTTGAGACATTAAAAAATGTATCTGTTGATCTTGCTGCGAAATATATACCATAGCACAAACGCTAAAAACAATACCACAAATAGCCAAAACAGAGGTAATAATAGTAATTATCTTCCATTTAGCATTATTATTCTTGCTATTATCCACAGTCAAATCCTCTATTATTGTATTCTGCTCCATTGTCCGCATTCTTTCCAAAATTCTTATGTCACAATTATAACACACTATCTCTGTAATCACAAAACAAGAAATATAGTGTTTTTTGCAATTATGTGATATAATATAACAGTGGCTAAAATCCACTTGTTGTGGGCTGGTAGCTCAGCTGGTTAGAGCACGGGCCTTTTAAGCCCGGTGTCGAGGGTTCGAGCCCCTCCCAGCTCACCACAAAAAAAAGGACGCTTAGCTCAGTTGGCTAGAGCGTGTCTTTGACGTAGACAAGGTCAGAGGTTCAACTCCTCTAGCGTCCACCAAATCATCTAATTATTTCCACCACCTTCTGGTGGCTTTTTTGTCCTCGACGTATCAAAATGCAGCTCTTCGCCACATGATAATAATCCGCCAACACCCGCACAAGCGCCTCATTCGCTTCCCCATCATGTGCCTTTTCTCTTAAATAAACTGTCAAACCATCAAAAGAAGGAGCCACTTCTACGAGCGGCCCCTTCTTACTTCCAGGTTTTACTAAAACCGAAATAATCATTATTTCTTGGTATTGTTAGCAATATCCTGAGTATTACGCCAAATCATGATAAACATCATCAAACCTTCGTAGGCAAGACGAACCAAGACTGGGCCGAGGATAAGCATTAGTAAGAATGAAAGGAAGCTAAAGCTAATCATCGAGAACGAAGCAAGAACTACATAGATAGTTGCAATGTAATAAATAACCTTTAGCAAAGTTTCAATCCACATAATTTTGAAGGCAAGAAAATCCTTCAACCATTTTAGAAACTTGCCTTTTGGCTCATTCTTGCCTTTGACAAACAAGAAATGGACCAAAATGCCACCTACTAGTGCAATAATCGCCGCAATGATTAGCCAGATACCGGCATCGGCAGCAGACGATCCTGTTGAGTAAGTTGATGTTGTTGTTGGAAACATTTATAACTCCTTTACTTAAATGTTACCCCAATTTTAGCTTAAATAATTTAATTTGTAAAGACTTTTTGCTATAATTATCCTATGAATAGAGTTCCGTTGGCTGAGCGCATGCGTCCAACCAAACTAAGCGACGTTCTTGGCCAAGAAGAAATTATTGGCAAAGGCAAAATTTTAACTGAAATCGTCAAAAAAGGTGAGCCAGTTAATCTTATTTTTTGGGGCCCACCAGGCACCGGCAAAACTACTCTTGCCCGCATTTTAGCCCACGAATTTAAAGCTGATTTTGTTGAAATCTCTGCCGTCACCGCCGGCAAAAAAGATATCGAAGAAGTTGTTAAACGCGCCAAAACTAACTGGAATTTAAAAACCCGCACAGTATTATTTGTAGACGAAATCCATCGCTTCAACAAAGCTCAACAAGATGCTTTTCTTCCCCATGTCGAGTCGGGACTCATTACTTTAATCGGCGCCACCACCGAAAACCCATCTTTTGAAGTCATTTCTCCACTGCTCTCCCGCTCGCGCGTCGTCATCGTTAAACCATTATCTAAAGCCGCCATTATGAAAGTTCTAAAACGCGCTTGCAAAGAAGAAAGCGTTGATGTCAAATCCGAAGCTTTAGATTATATCGCTGAATTATCTGGCGGTGACGCCAGAAGCGCCCTAGGCGACTTAGAATTAGCTTTGTCCCTTACAAAAAACGTCACAAAAGACACTGTCATTGAGGCCGCCGGCAGAAAACTCCCTGGGTACGATAAAAAAGGCGACAACCATTATGACACGATTTCCGCTTTCATTAAGTCCATGCGCGGCTCCGATGTCGACGCCGCTCTCTACTATTTAGCCAGGATGGTCCAAGCCGGCGAGGACCCAAAATTTATCGCTAGAAGAATGGTTATTTTTGCCTCGGAAGATATTGGTCTCGCCGGCAATGGCGCCCTAAGCCTCGCTACTGCTTGTTTCCAAGCTGTCGAGCGTGTCGGCATGCCAGAATCCGGCCTCATTCTCGCTCATACAGTAGTTGCTCTTAGTCTCTCCAAGAAGTCTCGCGCCACCACAGATGCCTGGTTCAAAGCTCAAGACTTAGCCAAGCAAACCATGGGCGAGCCAGTTCCAATTTGGCTCCGTAACGCTCCCACCAAACTCATGAAAGACCTTGGCTTTGGCAAAGGCCAAAAATGGGAATCCGGCTTCCACCTGAACAAAAACTACCTACCAGACATCATCAAAGACGAAGTAATTTGGAATAAAAATAAAGATAATTCTGAGCATTGAGCAAACCCAACAACGAATCTGTTATTATTCCAAGAAAGCCCCGCTTTGGCGATTCCATAGTTTTGCATATTCACCATTTTTAGACAATAACTTCTTATGCGAACCTTGTTCCACGATCTTTCCATCTTTTAGCACCACTATCTCATCTAACCCAGCAATCGTAGACAACCTATGTGCCACCACAATTGTTGTTCTTCCCTCCATCAAATTAGCTAGCGCTTCCTGTATCGCCGCTTCTGATTCCGAATCAAGTGCCGAGGTCGCCTCGTCCAAAACCAAAATCGGTGCATCCTTTAAAATCGCCCTAGCTATCGCAATCCTCTGCCTTTGTCCACCAGATAGTTTCACGCCTCTTTCACCCACCATCGTATCATAACCATCTGGCAATTCCGCAATAAATTCATCCGCATTCGCAAGCCGCGCCGCCTCAAAAACTTCCTCATCCGTCGCATCTGGCCTCCCGTATGCAATGTTTTCAAAAACCGAACGATGAAACAGTGCCGATTCTTGTGGCACATATGCAATCGCCGAACGAAGCGAAGTCTGTGTCACATCGCGAATATCCTGCCCGTCAATATAAATCGCCCCTTTCTTAACATCATCGAATCTTAACAAAAGTTTTGTCAACGTCGTTTTGCCAGAGCCACTTACCCCCACAAGCCCCACACTTTTTCCAGGCATTATCTCCAAATTGAAGTCTTCAAACAATTTTTCTTTTTGTTTCTCATGGCTAAAGCTCACGTGACTAAATTCAATTTTTGCATCCGATACTTTTAGCGGTTTATCAGTTTTATCATCAACAATATATGGTAAATCTAAGATTTTAACCATTTCTTTTGCATCGCCAAAAGACGTATTGATATTTCGCAATATATGATTAATCGTCCATACGTTCGACAACAAGATATTCGAAACAGAATATAAAAACACCACATTTGCAATTGTAAGGCCAAACAAATTATGACTTAAAATAATCAAAACAATCACTACAACAAAAGCAATCAAACTCACTACATTAAGCGACAAATTTCGGAAAAAAGATACTTTCGCAACTCTCATCGTTGCAGCAAAAGTTCGTCCCGTCACCCGCTCGAACCGCGCTCGTTCAAATTTTTCTCGCGCATAAGATTTTACCGAAATCTCATTCGTAATCGAATCGGCCAGTTGCCCAGTCTGTTTATTCTCCGCCTCTGCAAGAGCCGCATCTACATTCATCGTCTTATAATACGTCACCACTGCCACCGTCATATAAGTCGCA
The DNA here is from genome assembly GCA_946414345.1 of uncultured Candidatus Saccharibacteria bacterium. Taxonomy (GTDB): domain Bacteria; phylum Patescibacteriota; class Saccharimonadia; order Saccharimonadales; family Saccharimonadaceae; genus Nanosyncoccus. Next base: position 8,480 of record CAMKOB010000009.1, read on the forward strand.
GTACAAATAAATAAGATCAAAGCAAACGGCAAGCATACAAACGCAGCACTTCCGATAGTGTAAATCACAGTTAATATCAAAGGATAAAAATCCCAAATAAAATTTGATTTTAATCTAATAAAAGCACTCGGTAGCTTATTTGCTGCACTCGTCAATGAACCCGAAAATCTATTACTATGAAATGTCATCGACTGGTTGACTACCGCATCAAAAGCAAGGAGTGCCAAATATCTTCCACATCGCGCATCGAGCGACCAATCCAACCAATCCACAAACCTTATTACAAATAAATTATTTATTGCCACCGGAAGCAAAGTAATTAACAATATTCCGACATAATTTGCAATTTCAAAATCACCGCTTGAAAGTTTTCCGATAATTTCCGACACACCGTATGGCTCCAAAACATTCGATACAAAAATCCACACAGTCACAAAAAACAAAACCAAAATGGTTCGCACTTTGTATTGCATTAAAGCCTTCCAAAAATAATACAGCGTTCGCTTCATAAAACCATTATATCATGGTATAATATAGTTTATAAACAGGAGTTATAAATAATGGCAGACTTTAATAAAGTTTTGACACCAGGTGATTACGAAAACGGCGAACTAAACGTTGTTATCGAAATCCCAACTGGTAGCAATCATAAAATTGAATGGGACAGAAAGCACGCTTGCTTTATGCTTGATCGTGTCGAGCCAATCGCTTTTGCCAAACCATGCAACTACGGCTTTATCCCACAAACTCTCGACGAAGATGGCGACGAACTAGATGTCCTCATGATTACCGACCAGCCACTCACTACTGGCATTTGGATGAAAGCCAAAATTCTTGGCGTCATGAAATTTGTCGATAGCGACGAAGTGGACGACAAAATCATCTGTGTTCCAGCTGATGATCGCAACAATGGTGACATGTATAATACTTTAGAAGATTTGCCAAAGCAAACCTTAAAGCAAATTGAATATCATTTCAACCATTATAAAGACCTCAAAAAACCAGGCTCTACTGAAGTTAAATCCTTTGAAGGTCTCGACGTAGCTAAAAAAGTTATCGCCGACGCTATCGAACGCTTTAAAAAACAATAACCCATCAAAAAAATAACCCCTTTCTGGGGTTATTTTTTTTACAGTCTTATTTATTTATTCCTCAACCTCTTCAGTTTCAGCCTCGTCGACATCGCCAGAATTTTGAATCTGCTCATAAAACTCAACATAACTTTTTATATCCGACGCACTCATATCAGCATATTCTTTTTTGTCAGCAACCATAATTACGTATTTACCGTTCAACTTATAACCGCTAACGGATTCTTCATCATTCTCCGCAACAAGCTCCGACATAAGATCGTAAAAAGTCTTTGCGGATTCATTATCCTTAAACTCATAATAATATTCCGCACCAGTAACAGTATCACCTTTGTAATAATAGACAACATGTGTCGCCACAGCTCCCTGTTCATTTTCTTCAGCAGGCAAATTAATCACATATTTAGTTCCATCAGACACGAAGTAGTCACTAGTAATTACATTACTCCTTAACGCCAATGCCGCAGCCACAACAAGAATTGCAACTATCACCACACAAAGGCACACAACTTTACCGATTTGTGGTTTACTCCAAGACGTATCCTTTTTACCAGTCACCGATGACTTAATTGTAGGCTCTTTTACAACTCGTTTAGTTGTAGTTTTTGCCGCAGTTTTTTTATTCTTTGTAGTTTTTTTAGCCTTCGCAGCCATAATATACTCCTTTTATATAAAAAATTATATCATACTTATGCTAAAAACTATAAAACAATACGGAAAAATGCCCATTTTATTAAAAAGTTAAAAAACCTAATTACAAATTGCTAATTTTGGTACGTTTTTGTTTCGTGGTGTCACGATCACGCACTGTCACCGTATCATCATTTAAAGTGTCAAAATCAACCACCACACATTTAGGTGTACCAATTTCGTCTTGCTTACGATATCTCTTGCCGATATTCCCAGAGTCGTCCCATGTCACATAAACATATTTTTTCCGAAGCAATTCATAAACTTCCTTGGCCTTTTTTACGAGCTCTGGCTTATTCTTGAGTAACGGCGAAACACAAAATCTATACGGAGCAAGATTCTCAGGCAATTTCAAGACAATGCGTTTTTCACCATTTATTTCATCTTCTGTATATGCATTCGAAAGAACAGCAAGAAACAACCTCTCAACACCAATTGATGGCTCAATCACGTGAGGAATAAAACTCTCACCAGTATTTTTATCACGATATTCCATCGATTTACCAGACTCGCGCTGGATATTTGACAAATCAAAATCAGTACGATAAGCTAAGCCCATCAACTCTTCTTCACCATTCGGATAATCATACATAAAATCAATCGTCCGTTTGCTATAATGAGCACGATCTTCCTTCGGCACATCAAATTCATGAATGTTCTCCGACTTCAAACCAATCACATTCTCAAGAAAATCATGTTGCAAAAGACGCATTTTTTCAAAATTTTCTTCCCAAGTATCTGGCGCCACAAAATATTCGATTTCCATTTGCGAACATTCACGATCACGCAAAATAAAATCACGCGGGCTTATCTCATTACGAAATGCTTTACCTTGCTGGCAAAGACCAAAAGGAATGTTTGGATAAATCGTATCAACTACATTCTTATAATTGGTAAAAATACCTTGGGCGGTTTCAGGACGTAGATATGCAATGTTTTTTTCCGCAAGTTCTGGGTTATCCGAAATGTCTTCCGGAAGTACAGCACCAACATGAGTACTGAACATCATATTAAATTTACGAATCGGACCCCATGCCTCCTTACCACAAGTTGGGCACTTAGTGTGTGTTGCCAAAAATTCTTCAGTAGTAACAGACTCAGTAATACCATCAGCAATTTTATCAGCGCGAAAACGTGATTTGCACTCTTTGCATTCAACGAGCGGGTCGGCAAAAGTCGCTACGTGACCAGAAGCCACCCAAGTTTTAGGATTCATAATGATGGCTGCGTCAATCCCGAACATATCATCGCGCGTTTCAACAAAATAGTTCCACCACGCATCCATTATTTTTTTCTTCGTCATAACACCAAGCGGACCAAAGTCCCAAGTGCCAGACATCCCCCCATACACATCACTTCCCGGGAAAATAAATCCCCGCCTTTTGCATAAACTTACTATATCATCCAATTTACTCATTACTTTATTATACCATATTCTGGTATACTATTGTTCTAAATCATCATCCTCGACATATTCATCATCAACACCAAGAGCTTGTTTCACAAAGCTCGTAGTAAGGCCACTCCGAAAATCACTATTGGTATTGAATATTATATATTTACCATTTAGTTTACGACCAGTTACCCAATTTTTATCATCTGTTTTTATATTTTTATCAGCCTCACGCGCCTCTTCTTCGCTTTTATAACTATAAAAAACTCTAGCATCAATTATATCGTCACCACTGTAATAATACACAATGTGTGTTATATCCGGCTCATATTCACTCGTTTCTAAAGATGCTGATTCCTTCGTAAGTGTGAGTATCAATTTGCTATCGTCCGAAACAAAATAGTTATCATCGATCGGCTCATAAAAAGAATTACTAGCCGATATTGCCAGTACTATCACAACAACTAAAGCCACCACGGCAACTAAAATTATTTTATAATTTTTCTTTATAAAACCAATAAACTTGTCCATCATAATGCTTCTCCTTTTTTATTTTACCATAATTCTCAACAAGTTTAAAATCTTGTCTATCCAGTTTTCTAGATTCCTTACTCTCGACACTAGTTTCAAATCCGCAGTAGTCATCAATCTCATTATTTTTATTTCCTCCGCCCCATATTCACCATTTTCTTTTGGTAAATACGCCTTTTCCATTACATCATAACTATAACGCATATCAGCTAAAAGCTTGCTTCCGTTCCCATCACGATATAAATTCACTTCCTCTCCACTTGTTTTAGATAAGTTAATTAGAAACCACGCTTCAACCACGCGCTTATCGATTCCTTCATCTAGCCCCTCCAAGCTCTCCCTTGTAATCCGAAAAAAATCAGCATTTACCGCTCCCTCTGCCGCCCTATTAATTTTCTTTAATATCTCTGCTGCAAGCTCCATTCTATCCAAGCTTGTTACCAAACTGCCATAATATTTCAGCATTCGCGCGCTTGTTACTGTGCCAAGTTCACTCTTTCCTTGATGAATATTTAGTTCAATTAAAGAAAACATTTCCACGCCACCCGCCAATTTAGATTTTTCTTTACGCACCCCCTTCGCAATTGCTGACATCTTTCCATTAGGAGTTATTAAGTTCAAAATTCTATCGGCTTCACCAAAATTTGTCCGACGAAGCACATAAGCCAAAGTTTTGACATCATTGCGTGTATTTTGTGACATATTCCGTAATATCCTCCGGTTTCATCGTATCTTTGTTCAGAAAACCCACCACTCCATACATGCTTAAATCAAACTTAGAAAGATCCAAATCACTAATAATAACCGCCGGCACCTTTGATGTGTCTTCATAACTAATAACTTCATTTAAAAAAGAAAAACCGTTTGGTCCAGTCAAATCAATATCCATGAAAATCAAACTCGGTAAACAGTTGTCTAATGCTTGCATCGCTTCAATAGCATTATGAAAAATTTTAACTACACAATCACCACACGCCTTCGCTACACAATTAGCCATTTCTATATTACTATCAATCACAAAAACCATCAAAACAACCTCGCTTGTTTAGAAACTGTAAGATCCACATAAAAACTCGTTCCATCACGATGCCTCACCGCTCCTATTCCTGCTCCCATGTACCGCGAAAATCTTGACGCAATATAAAGCCCCAACCCACCAGTTCCTGGCCGCATCGCAATTGATGTTGGCTTCTCTATAAAACCCCGTTTCATTTCCCTCCAAACATCTACTGGCAAAGAAGGCCCATAATCCCGTACTATTACCCGCACCTTGTCGTGAATGTCTTTTACCACCAATTCTGATTTCACTCCATCACCGGTGTAATAAACTGCGTTTAAAAGATAATTATAAATAATACTCTTCAATAATTCATAATTTGCCGTCACAAGTCGTGCACGATTGGAGTACCTAATAAATAGATCTCTTTTGTTAAAATGAAAAAGATATTGCAATTCCCTTGTTACCTCATCGCAAACACCCCTCACCGCCACCGGTTCCATTTCAAAAAGCCTGTCGCCTAATTTTCCGATTCTCATCAAATCATTTACTTGCCGAATCGCCCTATCCGACACCGCTACCATATCATCGCGTACTATTTTATTATTGACATCAAGTCCACCAAGAGAAAGTGCCATTTGCCGAAGCGTCGCAAGCGGACTTTTAAGTTCCGTTGCCACCAACAAAATATTGTTTACCTCCTCATCCATGCCCCCATTATAGCATACTACTCGTTGAAATGAACGGTTGTAAGCAAGGCATCAAAATCAGGAATAAACAAAGTTGCATCAGTCTGCATAACTACGGTTTTATCACGTATCTTAAAAACCACAATCACACCATTTAGGTTTGTATTTGGAATCGTACCAGTAAAGCGCATTGCTGCTGTACCAGCCACTGTAACCGCCTCAGCACTCAAATTAGAATTCTTTTTCTCAACTATAGCCCGATAGCCAGCTACCACATTGTCATAAGAATTATCAAGGATAAAAACCCTTAATGCATAAAGCGATGACCTAGAAACTGCATTCACCATTATTGGATTAAAATAAGCCTCAAAATTACCACCTTTTGCTGCATCGGATGCCACATACACACTCCATGTCTTTGGATATTCAAAAGATAGTTCACCATAGTCTACTGGCCCTGCAAAAGTTAGAAGTGGATATTTTTCTCGCTCAGCAAACTCTTCCTCCATTTTCAGTTCTTGTTCTTTTTTTGCCTCTGCTACCGCAACTTTAATCTGGCCTTCAACATCCTCACTCACTTCGGTGTATTGATTATTCATCCAAATGAACAACCCTACAAAAGTAGCCGTAGTAAGAAAAAGAATTATGATAACAATCGTCATAATTATACTTGTCGTCTTGCTTTTTTTCTCAAGCAACATTGCATTAGCTTCCGCACGTCTGACATTTGGATCAGATGAAACAACGGGCTGCGCCTGTGGCATCGCAGCAGGTTGACCAAGCTGTGGCACTACGGGGGTTTGGTCAACTTGTGGCATCACGACAGCTTGACTCGTCTGCGACGCCGATGTCGCAGGAGGAACCGGGGTAACAGGTTGTGCCTGAGGCATTTGTGGAGTTTGATTATTATCCATAAGTATATTATATCACTATTTTGTAAAATCTTTCGACAATACTTCAATTTCGTTTTTTAGCTCAGTCAAATCTTTTTCAATTTTTTTTGCGAGATTTGCAGCTTCTTTATATTTTTCTACCGCCTTTTCAAGCTCAAAATCATCAGAGTAAAACCATTCGACCTTTCTATCAAGTTCGGCTATTTTTTCATTTAAACTATTACCATTTTTGTTCATCCTTCCTCCTTTTTATAATTTTTTGAATCAATGTCGTAATTTCTGAATCATATGTTGTAATCTTTACAACACTACCAGGTGACATCTTGCCAGACAATATCGCATATCCTTGTTTTAAAACTGTCTCAGGATTTAATGCCGAAAGTATTTTAACTTTTTGTTTTATATAGCTATCTTTTAATTCAAATTCACGTTTAATATTTACAAGAACATCGGATATGTTTTTTTGTATCTCACTTAACTTCGGCTCGATATATCTAGTTAGCATTCCGTGCGATAATTTCTCGATTTTTTCACGATTATCATCCGTCGCCCGTTGAGTCTCACCCATCAATTCCTCGCCTACCCGTGACATTTTTTGCCGTACTTTCCAAATTTCTTCTTTCCTATCCGGAGTTAGCATTTCTGCCACATTGGACGGTGTCGAAGCGCGCACATCTGCCGCTAGATCCACTAAAGATTCATCCACTTCATGTCCAATACCAGTAATTACCGGAATTTTACTTGCCGCCACTGCTCGCGTTAACTGTTCATCATTAAAACAAGCCAAATCATCCTTGCTTCCTCCTCCGCGCAAAATAGCAATTGCCTGTACATCACCACGTTCATTAAAATAATTCAAAGCCCGAATAATCTGGTCTGGCGCATCCATACCTTGCACCTGTGTATGCGCCACCACTACCTTCATCCCACCCCACCGCGCATTAATTATCTTAATAAAATCAGCATAGCCTGCCGCCTGCGTGGACGAAATCACACCAACTCTATCTAGATATTTTGGAATATCTCGCTTTTTTGACTCGTCAAACAGCCCCTCAACGGAAAGCTTCTTTTTTAACATCTCATAAGCCTTCTTTAGGGAGCCTTCCCCCACTGGCGCAACCTGAGACACAGTCAAAGAAAACTTTCCCCACTTCGTAAGCTTTGGCACCCCCTTTACTATCACCTTCATTCCATCTTCAAGCGGCTGTCTCATTGTCCACAAAGTCATAAAACATGAAATGTTTGATTCCTCATCCTTAAGATCAAAAAAAACCCACTTACCTTGATTTACCTTAAAACTCGCCACCTCTCCAACAATTGTCACGCTACTATAAGCATATTCTAAAGTTTGGTTAACTACCGCAATAAATTCAGTCGGGGTAAAACTATTCTCCATCTTTTCCTCGAATCACCCTATAATACGGCATAGTACCAGTTGCAATCGTAAATAGCAACGTAAACACTCGCGTCATTACGGTAACAATCGTTGCAGTTGGGAAATCAACTCCAAGTGCGATCATCACGCCAGCCATTCCCAATTCATAAAGTCCATAAGGTACAATTCCATCAAACACCGAACCAATCGCTTCGCCCACTAGAATAAATGGCAAAAGCTCTGGCCTACCCAGAGAAATAGCCACTATCCAATACGTTGCAATTTCAAAAAACGAATAAATAAAACCCCACAACACCGGCTTCCTTAGATATCGCTTGTTTTCCTTTGCTATTTTTACACTCTCATGAATGTCCGCAAAATAGTCACTTATTTTTTCATCATTAATAAAATGCTTTTTTCGTCCAAATGTTGTAATTTTCACAACATTATTGGCTAGTTTCGCAACTATTCGTGAGAAAAAACTAATCCGTTTCTTACTACTCGCCACATAAACAATTAATCCAAGCCCCAATGCCACTCCAAAGTTCATCAAGAGCGATACTGGTATTACCCACATTGCTCCATCTGGGATCAGGTTAAACACGAATAACACCAATATTGCAACTAAAGCTTGCGCATAATTCACCACCGTTGTTATAGCATAGCGAAAAATATACAAAAAACTTGCTTGCCCAGCGGTCACATTAAATGGCCTCAGTCTATAGGTAAGATATGCTAACCCACCGAGACCACCAGCTGGCACTGCATGATTCACGAAATTCAGCTCCGTCGAAATGGTTAAAATTTTCTTCGCCGAAAAAGACTTGACATTCTTTCGGTTTCTAAGATACGAAAAGAAAATCTGTCCACAAGCGTAATACATAAATAGTTGCTCAGGAATCAATAATAACAAAACTAGCAAATTTGCTTCACCTAGATGATGAAAAGTCTCCACAATGTCCGGCCAATTTTGGTACACCACATATCCTACCAGAATTAAAGTCAAAACCGACAAAATTGCCCGCACAGAAATCAGCTTACGCTTTTTTTTCGCCATATAACTTATTATACCACGTTTATGATATAATAACCTTATGAAATATCTTGCCGTTCTCGGTCGCGAACCTCAGATTTCTCTTGCCGAACTCTCGGCTCTTTATTCTGACGTCAAACAAACATCACCAAATCTTGCCACTTTTACAACAGAAGAAGTAAGCATTAATCGTCTTGGCGGCTCACTTAAGATCGCCCAAGCAATTGAAGCCACACCATTAGAGTTCCTCCGCAATTTGCCGGAAGGTAAAATCACTCTCGGAGTATCAGATTACTCTAAAAATGCCAGCAGAAGATCAGCCACCACTGAAGCTTTAAAACTAAAAAAAATACTCGTCCGACACGGTCGCTCTGTTCGCGTAGTTGAGAACAAAGACGCTTTTCTTTCTACTGCCACATCACTTCATAATGGACTATCAGGCAAAAATGATCGAAAAATCGAACTGGTCAAATCTAATTCCAACTGGTACAAAGTAGTTGGCATACAAGATATCGATGCCTACGCCAAACGCGACCAAGCACGCCCCGCCCGCGACGCTCGCGTTGGTATGCTTCCACCTAAACTCGCCCAAATTCTCATCAATCTTTGCGGCCCTCTGCCAAAAGGTTCTCGCATTCTCGACCCATTCTGTGGCACCGGCGTTGTTTTACAAGAAGCTCTTCTCATGGGTTACCAAGTCTACGGCACCGACCTCAGCGAAAGAATGATCGACTACAGTACGCGCAATATTGAGTGGATTTCAAAAAGTGCTTTAGAGGAAACTTTCGCAGGCCGCTGCCGAGAACGTAGGGAGCCGAGCCCTGTAAAGACAGGCGCGAGGACTCCCGGTTCCGAAAAAGCACTTTTTGAAATCTGTGTCGGCGATGCCACATCCTTTAAATGGCAACCACCAATCGATGCCGTCGCTTGCGAAAGCTACCTAGGCCAACCAATGTCACAGATTCCCTCCGACTTAAAGCTGAAAGAGCAACAACAGGAATGTGGCAACATTATTTTAGGCTTTCTAAAAAACTTATCTACCCAAATCAAATCTAACACCCCAGTTGTCATCGCTATTCCTGCTTGGCTACGCCAAAACGCTACCTATGAGCGCTTAAAAATACTTGACGATATCGAAGATATGGGGTATAATGTTAGTAAGTCATCTCGTGATGGTCTACTTTATCATCGTGAAAAACAGATTGTCGCAAGAGATATAATAATATTGAGGAAAAATTAAATGTCACACGTAAAAGCTGGCGGTACCGCCAAAAACGTCCATAACAATGCTGGCCAGCGCCTTGGCGTCAAGCGCTTCGGTGGCCAAAAGGTCAAAAAGGGTGAAGTGCTAGTTCGTCAAACTGGTGCCACCAAACTCGCAGGCGAAGGCACATACATGTCTCGCAATTTCACCATCCACGCAGCCAAAGATGGCGTAGTTACTTTTGTCAAAACCAAAAAAACCCACTTTTCCGGTAAAAGCTTACCACGAATTCGCGTAGAAGTAAGATAAAATAGTATAGTATCGGTGAACTTAAGCAAGCCCAAGAAACAAAAAAATAATTTCACAGATTTGAATCCTGTACTGCAATACAGGTGAAAATCTATCTGAAATTATTTTTTGTTTCCTGGTGCGAAGCGACGACAGCCACCAACACTATACTTTTTTTATCTCACTTTACTATCACGAATTTATTCTTGCCTTTTTTAACAATGGCAGTTTGATTAACGTCAAGTTCAGAAGTCACCTTTGTGCCATTGATAGAGATGGCGCCTTGTGCAATAAACTCACGCGCCTTTTTCTTTGATTCCGCCAAACCGGTCGACGTCACAACATCAACTAAAGCTGTCCCTTTAGCGACAACTGGTAAATATGCTGCAAATTCCGTTAGCTCATCCTCAGAGAATTCCGAGAAATCCGTATCATGATTAAACAAAGTCTCGGTCAAAGTCTCTACCGCTTCCGCCGCTGCTGCGCCATGCACCACGACCGTCGCTCCACGAGCAAGGGCTTTCTGTGCAATACGCTTTTCAGGAGCCTCTTTATGTTGCGCCATAATATCTTCAATTTCTTCTTTAGAAAGCAAAGTATAAATTTTAATCAAATATTCCACCGCCTCATCTGGCTGGTTCATCCAAAATTGATAAAAATCGAAAATGGATGTGTAATTGCCGGAACCATTGTCGGAACCAGCAAGCCAAATCGCATTCCCCTCAGACTTACCAAATTTACGTCCAGTTACCGGATCAATCACGAGTGGGGTACTCCACACATCAGCTTCAGCATCTTCCAATCTCTTAATTAAATGAATTCCGGATGTACAATTACCATACTGATCTGCTCCACATAACTGCAAATTCACTCCATACTTACGATATAAATGCAAAAAATCATATCCCTGAATTAGTGTATACGAAAATTCGGCATAAGATATACCGCTTCCACCTTCACCAATTCGATTTTGTACAAATTGCCTATCTAAAAGCTGCGTCATCGAAAACGCCTTACCGACTTCGCGCAAGAACGCAAGATAATTCATGTCTTTAAACCAATCATAATTATCCACCATTGTTAAGCCCGGAGTCGCATAATCCTTTACATTACCATCACCCACATTTATTACACGTTCAATCTGCTCACGAATACATTTTTTATTGTGTTCAACCTCATCTAAGCTCTTCAGGTCTCTCTCGCCATTCTCCTTTGGGTCACCAATTTGACCAGTCGCACCACCAACCAAGAGATACGGTTCATAACCATGCCGTACGAAACACGCACACATCATAAGCGCAGCCAAGTTCCCAATCGTAAGCGAGTCTGCCGACGGATCCGCCCCCCAATAAAATTTTTTCACAACCCGAGTATCCAAATCCTCTGGCTTCTCAATTGTCGTTTCCGCTACAAACCCCCGATATAATAATTCCTCTGATAGTTTCATATATATAATATACCACATTTCGTATCTTTTTTCATCAATCTTACCTATAAACCGCCCAGGATTTATGTTATAATTAAGTTATGTTAATCACAGCAAGTAAATTTATCGGTACTCCGATTCTTAGCATGCAAGCTAGTGGCCAAATTGGTCAGGTAACCGATTTCATTATTGAACCAGAATCATTAAAAGCAATCGCTTTTATTGTTTCTGGTCCAGGCATCAATCCAGAAACAGACATTTTGGACGCCAAATCTATTCGTGAATACTCTAGCTATGGCATAGTTATTGATTCAGAAGATGACTTGACCGCTCGCGGGGATGTCATTCGCATCGACAAAGTTCTCGAACTAAATTTTGCACTAAACGATCTTATAGTTGAAACTAAAAAAGGTAGTAAGCTCGGTCATATCGTTAACTTTACCATGACTAGCGATAACTTTACCGTTCAACAATTGATAGTTAGACGTCCCAAACTCAAAGCCATCATCGATGCTGAACTTACCATCCCAAGAAGCGAAATAGTTGAAGTTACGGATGACAAAATCATCGTTAAAGACGAGGAGAAAGTCATCAAAGCCCGCGCCGAGAAAGAAGATTTCATTCCAAATTTTGTAAATCCATTCCGCAAGACCGAACTTTCTCGCGCGCCAGTTCAAACGAAAAACCCTGCCGACACAGATACGCTATAAGCTTATCGTCATCATATTTCGCCCTTTTCTTTGCAATAACCTTGTCGATTTCTTCCTCATCATCACGCCCATCGAGCACCTCATTAATCGTTTCGGGGGCAATGCCCTTCTTTGCCAATTCCATTTGGAGCCTTTTTTTTGAAATTCCTTTTTTTACGAACCGATTTTCCACCCAAAACTCAGAAAATTTATAATCATCCAAATATTTTTTACTCTTTAGTCTATTAATAATGCTATTAATATATTCCTTATCCAACTTTTTCTCAAAAATCTTCTTATATATATAGTCTCTCGTTTCTTTTTCGCTACGCGGTCTCGTGAGCACCCATTCAAGCGTCCTCTGATACAATTTTCCGAATTCACTCGCCCGCTGAAACTCTACCAATTCTTCTTCGGTTATTTTCCTTCCAACTTTTATTTTTAAGTCCACTATTTGTGTCACATCTAAAGAAAAAGAGAAACGCGAATTTATAAACACATTTACCCTATCCGGGTTTTTTACCCCTTGTTTCAAATCCGTTATTACAAAATCCTTTTTGACATTCTCGGAAAAATCACTTAATTTATAAATTTCCATTCTGCAAAAACCATTCTTTTAATAACTCAAAGGTCAATTTTTCTTTTTTAAGTGGCGCCTTAGCGTACTTCTTTCTAAACGTTTCTGTCTCATCAAATGGTACCCATCTCACTTCGCTTACTTCCCCATCATTATAATGAAACGATTCTTCTTTGCCAGTCCAGTCCACCACAAAAACCCACGCAAAACGATTTTTATTAAATGGCCGCATCGTCACAAACCTTAGCACATCCGCCGATATTTCCGCGCCAATTTCCTCATGACACTCTCTTACAGCACCTTCTATTATAGATTCACCTAAATTAATATGCCCTCCCGCCGAAATATCATAATCACCCGGATATCGATCTACCTTTTCAGATCTTCTTTGCCACAATAATTCTAATATACCATCATCACTAACGCGATAAATAAAAATTACCGACACACCAACAATTGCATCCGCATGGGTGACCTCCGGATTATCGAGAGCCGAATCCCACCCCACTCCAGGAATCGGCTCGCCATTCGGCCGATAAATTTGCCAAATCTCATCATGATGCATGATTATTCTTCAGCAGCCTTCTCGCGCACCTGCGCTTCAATCTCGGCCATTAATTCTGGTTTTTCACGGAATAATTTCTTCACTGCTTCACGACCTTGACCAAGAGTTTCACCTTTGTATTTAATAAATGCACCAGATTTTTCTAGTACGCCATATTGTACACCAAGATCCAATACATCACCAGATTTTGAAATACCTTCATTATACATAATATCGAATTCTGCCGTACGAAAAGGTGCCGCAATTTTATTCTTTACAACCTTAATTTTAGTACGATTACCAGAAATGTTATCACCATCTTTAATCTGCCCAATTCGTCGAATATCAATTCGCACCGATGCATAGAATTTCAAAGCATTACCACCAGTTGTGGTTTCTGGATTACCGAACATTACACCAATCTTCATCCGAATTTGGTTAATAAATATCACTGTCGCACGAGATTTTGAAATAATACCAGTGAGTTTACGCATTGCTTGCGACATCAATCTAGCCTGCAAGCCCATCTGCGAATCACCCATGTCGCCATCAATTTCTGCCTGTGGCACAAGAGCAGCCACTGAGTCTACAACAATCAAATCCACCGCATTTGAACGCACCAATGTTTCACAAATTTCAAGTGCCTGCTCACCATTATCTGGCTGAGAAATCAGCAAATTTGCTGTATCTACGCCAATTTTTTTCGCATAAGCCGGATCAAGAGCGTGTTCTGCATCAATAAATGCCGCCTGCCCACCTTGCTTTTGAATTTCCGCAATCGCATGAAGCGCAAGAGTCGTCTTGCCAGAAGATTCTGGTCCATAAATTTCAATTATTCTTCCCTTCGGATAACCACCACCCAGTGCTAAATCTAAAGCCAAAGAGCCAGATGGCAAGAGCTCAACATTCATTTTTGGCGTATCACCAAGCTTCATTATTGAGCCATCGCCAAACTGTTTAGTAATTTGTGCCATTGCCAGCTTCAATGCTTCACTTCTGCCGTCGTTCTTTTCTGTCTTTTTTGCTTCTTTTTCCACCACATCTTTTTTCGTCATATGTTACCTCGTTTTTAGTTAAATTTATTATATCATAGGTCACAGCTCTTGACCATTCCGCCTATGTACCCAACCTATTTTTCGTTTTATCAAACAATTTTACATCTGTCAAACAACACAAGCGATATCAAAAAAGTGGAGGGTTGAACACTTTTTGCGTCTATGTTACAATACCCCCACCCCCAAGCCCACAAATTCAAATAAGCTCCTCAGACGTGCTATAATAATATATATGAAAATATCCGAAAATGTCCCAATTAAAGAGCTCACCACCATGCGAATTGGTGGCCCCGCACGCTACGTTTTAGAAGTTGATAATCCCTCCGAAATTCCTGAAGCTTACGAATTTGCCAAATCCAAAAACCTTCCCGTCTTCATCCTCGGCGGCGGTGCCAACACCATCGCCCACGACGAAGGCTTCGATGGCGTCATACTAAAGTACACCAAAACCGGTATTATATCCGAGCGGGTGACGGCTGTGGAGGGGGCCCCCCACAGAGTTTACGATGTGGGGGAGGATAACAGCCGGCAGGACCCGCTCCATATAATAACGGTTAATGCAGGCGAACCTTGGGACAACGTCGTCGCCTTCGCCTGCGAACGTGGTCTTACCGGTATCGAAGCCCTATCTAAAATTCCTGGCCTCGCCGGCGCCGCACCAGTCCAAAACATCGGTGCCTACGGCCAAGAGCTCGCCGACACATTTGTTTCAGCCGAAGTATACGATTCCAAAACTAACGAATTCAAAACTTTAAATAAAGCTGACTTTGGCTTTTCTTATCGCAAATCTATCCTCAACTCCACCGAAAAAAACCGCTATTTTATTATATCTATTACTCTAGCGCTCCAAAAAGGCGAAATGAAACGTCCATTCTATAATTCCATCGAAAAATACATCGAAGTACATAATATTACCGACTTTTCACCGCAATCCATCCGCGAGATTGTATCAACAATTCGTGCTGACAAACTTCCGGATCCCGCCAAGATACCATCCGCAGGCTCATTCTTTAAAAACATTTATCTTACGGAGGATCAAGCAAAAATCGCTGAAAAAAATGGCTACCCAGTGTATAAGGGCCACGATGGATTCAAAATTAATTCCGGTTGGCTAATTGAACAAGCTGGTTTTAGCGACAAGTTGCTTCACGGTATTCGCATCAATAAAAAAGCCGCGCTAGTTCTCATCAATGAATCAGCTAATTCATATGACGACCTCGCCAAAGCCCGCACCGAAATAATTGAAGCCGTCAAAAATAAATTCGGATACACCCTCGAACAGGAGCCAAACGAAATATGAGAATATTAAACGGCAAGGAGCTTGCAGGATTCGTTAAAGAACGCCAGTCTCATATGGTTAAAATTCTCAAAGAGAAACATATTCAACCAACTCTCTTGATCATTTACGATAACGACAACCCAGTTATCCAAAAATATATACAACTTAAAAATCGTTATGGTGAAGATATTGGCATAAAAGTTGAAATTCATCGTGCAAACAATTCAGACGATATTGCTACCACAATCGAAAAAGCAAACAGCAATCCAGACATTCACGGTATTATTCTTCAACTCCCCATTAACGATTTGCAAAAAACCGATGAATTAACTAGCAAAATCGCCGCAGAAAAAGACGTTGATGGCCTTTCCAATAACATTGGCTCATATGATTCTGCCACCGCTACCGCCATCAATTGGCTCCTTACAGGCTACAATATTCCACTCGAAAAATCTAAAATCGCCATTATTGGTCGTGGCAAACTCGTTGGCGCTCCACTTTATAAAATGTATCAAGCTTCTAACTACAACGTAACACAGTTCCATAAAGGTGACGATTTATCAAAACTCACTAATTACGATGTTATCATTACTGCCACTGGTGTTCCCAATCTTATTACCAATGAAATGATTTGCCCAGGAGCTACCATCGTAGATGCTGGCACCGCTAGCGAAAAAGGGGTTATCAAAGGGGATGTTTCCGAAGAAATTCGCGCTCGCCAAGATCTCACCGCTATCACCCCAATCATCGGTGGCGTCGGCCCACTCACCATTTCATGTTTATTCGACCACGTCATTCAATCCGCTTCAAAAAACCCAAAAAAATAACGGAGAATTTCTTCTCCGTTATTTTTCTTAACCACCCTTGCGAAGCGGCCAATAATTAACGATTTTTTCGGCTAAGAATGAAGTAGCCAGCAGCGGTTACTATAGAACCAGCACCAACAGCAGCACCCATAATCTCAGTTGCACCAGTGTTAACAATTACCACTGGATCTGGATCTGGTTCTGGCATTGGCTCTGGATCTGGATCCGGAGTTGGATCTGGATCTGGGTTAGTACAAGTACGAGACACAGACACAGAAGCATCATCCTTTACCTCTTTTTTATCTACTGTAGCGCTTGCCCAGTTTACGAGCTTATTGTCGCCACAAGAAAGAGATTTCTCTACAACTTTTGCAACAAAGCGAATAGTTGCGCTCTCCTTAGAATCGTAACTACCAATATTGATACCAGTAGTAGTAAGAGTATCTTCACTAACTTTTACACCCTTAGTATTTTTAGAATTATAAAGATAGGTTGTACCTTTAACATATTCCAAATTACTTGGCAAAACATCGCTAATTTTCACATTGTCAACTTTCTTATCTGAAAGGTTCTTATAAACAATTTGAAACTCAACTTCTTCACCAATCTTCGCTTTTACAGACTCAGCAAAATCTTTATTTGAGCCCTTAATACGAACGGTTTTAGCAATGCTACTCTTAGTTTCTGGATCTTTCTTCGGCTCACAAACAACATCTACCATTACCGAAGCGTCGTCCTTAACCACTGTGTCGTGGCCAACCGTAGCATTTGCCCAGTTGACCAATTGGTTACTACCACAAGCTAAGGTCTTATTGACCACCTTAGCAGTAAAGCGTACATACGCATTACCACGAGATTTATAGCTACCAATGTTAATACCAGTTGTAGTTACAGTATTTTCATTGATAAGTACACCATCTTTGTGGTTAGAGTTATAAACGTAAGTAGAGTTCTGAACATATTCCATGTTAGTAGGAAGAATGTCGCGAATCATTACGTTATTAACAGTCTGATCAGAGAGGTTTTTGTACGCAATCTGGAATTCTACCTCATCACCAATCTTTGCATCAACATGCTCAGCAAACTCATCACCAGAGCCTTTGATACGTACAGTTTTGGCGATACGGTTTGGTACAGAGTTGTGTACTTTTACCTGAATAGTTACCTGACCATCATAGTCGTAACAACCAGGAATTTGACCATTCATAGAAGTGTAACCGAGTTTAGCGCCAGATGTAATAACGCTATCGTCCAATCTAAATGTACCTTGTGTATTGGTATATCTAGCTGAACCACTTACGAACTCAAGATAAAAAGTATCGTTAGACGTAAATGTTACCTCATCCCAGTAACGAGTAGGTTTTGCATTTTCAGCATTCAAATACCCAATCACGGTATGAGATTTGCTTACTGTAGTAGGAAGTGAAACACTTGCCGATACGCCAGTCGCAATAGCACTAGTCCCAAGAGGGCTGTTATTGTGAACATAAAGACGAATCGTATAAGTTTCACCATCTTTCACAGCAATCGTATCCGCATTCCATTTGTCAGCGGTGCTAGAGCTAAGCTTAGCTCCAACGAAATTGCGCTCATCGCCAATTTTACCATTGGTAATAGAGTTAAAAGTAATGGTTTTACCAAGTTTACCAGCATTAATCTGCTCTAAGGTATAAGTGGTACGACCATTATTAGAGTCGCCCCAAGCTATAACATTAGCAGGAACGATTATTGACGCACCAGCCACAATTGCAGTAGCAGCTACGCCAAGAATAGTTTTGTAAACTTTATTCATAATAAAATTCCTTTCCTAATTTATTAAAAAACGTTTACAGTTGATATTAGTTACATCTAAATTAACTCGTCACTTCTTAGCCGAATTGTTAATTTTCGTCTGCAACCGAATCATCTCAAGCTTCAAAATCATGGGGGAGGCCCGGCAGCCGAAGCTGCCGAGCCAACGCTAAGGAACAATATATACATTGCAGATTACGGGGCGTCGATGTCCCACTCTTCACCGGCGTCCTCATCAGCAAATGAGCTTGTTTCCCCCGTACCCGGGTCAGTATAAGTGACCTCGGGGTCAATCGGGGTAGCGTCGTCCGCCCCTCCGTTTCCGGTTCCATTGTCGCCGTTATTGTCAATGACAGGCGGGGGCGGAGGAGTTTCCTCCGGTTTTGCCGGAGTAGGAGAAGGCGGTACATAGGAAGGCTCATTTGAGTCTCCCGCCTTCTTCTGGGGTTCCTGCAACTCCTCTTGCTTCTCCCAATATTCATCCAAGGTGTCGTGCAGCGAGTTGCTCGGTTGCTCATCCTTGGATTCCTTGGCTCCCCGGCCGTTATTTGTGTCTGGTCCAGGACCAGGCACGTCATTGGGCCCTACATCGGTCCCCTTGGTGGGGTCCTTAGGCTCAAAAGACGGGGGTGGAGGCGGGGGAGGAAGTGTCGGGGTCGGGGTCGGAGGAGGTAACGTCGGCGTAGGCGTCGGCGTAGGCGGAGGCACCGGCCTCCAGGTCGGAGGCGGCGGTACCGGCGTAGGTGTAGGCGACGGGCTCGGGCTAGGACTCGGGCTCGGAGACGGGCTCGGGCTAGGACTCGGGCTCGGAGACGGGCTCGGGCTCGGAGACGGGCTCGGAGACGGGCTCGGGCTAGGAGACGGGCTCGGAGACGGGCTCGGGCTAGGACTCGGCGAAGGCTTCGGAGTCGGAGTCGGCGTGTTCGGATTCGGGATAACCGTCACCGGTGCAACCTCAGCCACGTTAGTAGGCTGGAAGTCGCAATCGACCCGGTACCGCACTTCAATCAGCTCAGTGCCCTTGATCCAATCCTTAAACGTCAACATGAAACCACTATGGTTGTGGCTGGTCATGACGATGACGTCAGGAACACCATCCAATGTGTAGTGGGTTTGGTACATTTGGTCATCCAAACCAGACTTCACATAGGTGATGAGGATCTCATCGCTATCCAACAGTGCCGCCTTGTAAAGCTCCAGGACCCTCAGGTATTCATCCTGATCTTCCAGCCACTCCCTAGATTTCGCGTTTATATGCTCCATCAGGGCGTCTGGATGATCCAGAAGCTCCGTTACAAACGCCCCCAGGAAACGAGTTCCATGAATGACGTCGTAATACCCCATATCGGCTGCGCCTTTCACAGGATCCATCGCCAAGACCTCGAAGAAATAGTCGAGGAGGTCATCCACGACAAGCTGATACAGCTCCTTTTCCGTCTTGTTTTCAAGATCCTTGGGTTTGAGTTCGCCGCTCGCCACTTTTCTGGCGAAAATCTCGGTCAACGGATTCGGACCGAAGTCGTCGTCGTTGACCTTTTCCTCGTCCTCCAAAACCAACAAGTGGCGGAGAACATACCAGGGTTCTTCTTCCTCAATTTCCTTGAGAACAGGTTCGGGCGTGGGTTCAGGCGTGGGTTTGGGCGTAGGCTCCGGCGTGGCTGTCGTGGTCGGTCCCTTAATCACGATATCGTTGCTCTTCTTGGGAATGGTGTCCCATTTTACCCCAAGAGTAAGCATCAAGATCGCAAATATCAGGAAAAGGACCATGAAGAACCAAGCACAGATATGTGCCATTCTTTCTTCGCGCGAACCAGGAGTGGCCCGCACATCGCGATAGAAAAGGCACAAGTCTACGAGCATCACACCGAAGACCATGGTCGACAAGATCCAAACGACAGTCGTCAACAAGGACAACACAAAGTCGGACTTGAACAACCCGGCCACCATAGCGGCCTCCACCGATGCGGCCCATGCAAACAGGGCGCTAAGGATTGCAAACATGAACAGCTCTATAGCTTCAGAGCCGCCATGAGTCGGGTGTCTCCACCAGAGAGCCAAGCCAACAATAGCGGCCAAGCTCACAAGGAAAAGCCCGATATGCAGGATCCAACACCACCACGTCGCCGCAGTAAATGTCGGTCCAAATTTGATAACGAACCACCAGGCCACACCCACGATGACGGCGTAAAGCCAACCACCGAGGTTGCAGTGATCCAGGAAGGTCCGCCGCGCCGCGCCAGTAGCCGCAGGCGTCGTCCGTACACTCCCACCATTCATCAGATGAATGGTGGCGGCCATGATGAAGATCACGACCAGTCCAGCAATCAACAACATTTCGTTGTTCTCTCCTTTCAAAATCAGAATGAGTGGGATGGTAACTGCAATATATATAACAGGTTATCAATTGGCATCAAAACCATTTGAAACCTGAGATGATTCGGTTGTTAATGGTCTTCGTCGTTTAAAAAACACACTAAAACTCAGACTGGTTCCATTATATCACACATAAGCGTATTTGTCAATACTCTTACCACTAAATCAAGCTTATGGCAAAAAACAACAAAAACACCCCCGACCTTGCGGTCGGAGGCATTTTTTCAAGGGGAAGGATCAGATGATCCCATCGAGGAAATCATCCTCTTCGGAATCCTGGGATTCCCACTTCTCCAAGAGCTCAAGGAGATCTCTCCTGTTGTTCCTGATGGCCTCGATATAAGGCCGAGCTTCAGAGACGCGCGCCTGACTGTTCAGCAGCCTCTTCAGGCGAGCCGAACCGCCACCGGACTTGGCCTTTTTGGCCTCTTCTTTGGCGGCAGCAGCCTCGGCCTGGGCGATAGCCAGCTTCTTCTGGGACTCGGCGCTTTCAGCCTTGGCCTTAGCGACCTCATCCTGCAAAGCATTCAGCTTCTTCTGGGACTCGGCGCTTTCAGCCTTGGCCTTAGCGACCTCATCCTGCAAAGCATTCAGCTTCTTCTGGGACTCGGCGCTTTCAGCCTTGACCTTCGTGGCCTCCTCCTGGGCGATAGCCAGCTTCTTTTGGAGCTCGTTGATATCCGCCTTGGGGGACTTCTTCTTCAAGTCCTCCAATTCTTTCTTCGTGAGCCCCAAGTCCTCGGTTAACCGCGTGTTCGCCGCACGCGTTTCTTCGTAGGCCTTCTTGGCATCTTCGAGCTCCTTCAGGGTCTTTTGGTACTCTTCCTGAGAAACAAAATAGTTTCCTTTCATTTCCTTCCTCCTTAAAGATCAAGAATTTTTTTATTTAAACCCCATTTGGGGAGAAAACTCTCAAAACACTATCATTATAGCACGTAGAACCAATTTTGTCAATACCAAAAACATAAAAACTTTTACAATCCAAAAACTTGCAATTTTACCCCCCTTGCGTTATAATAATTAAAGCGACACCTGGTGGGATTAGCTCAGCTGGTTAGAGCGTCTGATTGTGGTCCAGAAGGTCGTCGGTTCGATCCCGATATCCCACCCCATATCGTCGTAATTTGCGGGTATAGTACAGTGGTTAGTATGCAAGTTTTCCAAACTTGAGATGAGAGTTCGATTCTCTCTACCCGCACCAAAAAACGAGCTTCATAGCTCGCTTTTTATTTTCTAGTAATTCCCGGATTAACTCGCTGTGGCATTGGCCTATTTTGCGTCTCAGTCGGCTTCACGTAAGCACTCGCTCTAGGAGAACTAATTCTTGCTCGCTGCATCAAATTTGAATCACCATAACGCCTAACAATTTGCCGATTTGCCTCAATTCTCTGCCTCTCCTCAAAACTCTGCGTCGAAGAAGCGCCCATAGAACCAGCGTTTTGAGCTCTAGCATATGCCGAAGTATGCAAAACATCCTCTGTTTTTTCTTTCATCATATATTTTAAAAGAGGGTTTTTATCCATTTCTATCCTATTTAGGTAAAAGCAAAAATGCCACCGTTCCTGCTGCAGCGCCCAAAATAATTGTAATAATTATTGTAACGACCAACCCCACCTTTGAATCCTTCTCTGGTTTATGAATAATAGTTACCGGACCTTGCGGAATTTCTTTTGGCTCTGCGACCTTTTTTTGATACACATTTTTTGATAACGGCCTTTTTACAACTTTATCGGTATTGACAAAACGCGTTTGAGACACTCTATATGTCTGATTAATAGCACCGGCTTTCATGGCGGTCTGTTCTAATACTTCATCCTTCTGAGCTGGCACTTCGATACTAGCTGATTTTGCCACCCTAGCGGCTTTTTTGGATCTAAAAGTACGCTTCATTGCTGAACGAATCATACCATCACCCATCAAAGCCGATGGTTTCATTGCAATCTTCTTTGATTTTGCATCTTTTGCGGTTTTAACACTGCTAGCGTCTTTTGTCGCCTTTTCCTCTTTTGCATCACTAACAACCGACTTCTTCTCTGCTGACGAAGAAGGCATAATCACCTGCGGCGACTTCTTAGCTCGGGTAGCGCCAGCGTTTTTCGGGACAAAGTCGATATATTTTCTATTCATCTCTGCACTCTTTTTGCTATTTCTATTATATCAAGAAATTCGCTCAGAATCAAGCTTGACCCACCCATCAAAACCCCATTTACACCTGGTATAGTAAGATATGCGCCAGCATTGGACGGATTTACACTTCCTCCATATAATACAGGCATATCCGCGCCACCATCAAACGACTCGCTTAAAACATTTCTAATAAATTTGACTGCATCTGTCACCTCATCAAGCGACGCCAACTTTGACGACTCCACCGAAGAAATCGCCCAAATTGGCTCATAAACAATTATTACCTTGTCGAGATCTTCTTTGGAGACATCGCGAAGCCCAGACAGTACCTGATCTCGCAACACATCTGCCGTTTCCCCATATGCACGATCGCTCTCGGTTTCACCCACACACAAGATTGGCGTAATCTTATTTCGTAACGCCGCCGAAACTTTCTTTGCAATTATTTTGTCGTCCTCACCAAAAACATATCGCCGTTCACCAGAACCAATAATCACATAATCCACGAGTCCATTCAGCTGTGAAAAAGAAGTTTCACCAGTATATGGTCCATAATCACGATAATATCCATTTTGCGCCGCAAGCTTCAACTTGTGCCTGTCTACTTGCAGAGACAAAGATTGCAAAGCAACCATCGGAGGCGCAACTATCACAGCCACATCTCTGTAATTCGGTAATTTTCTTTGTATTTTGTGAAGATAAATCGATGCCTCACCCACTGTAAAGTTCATCTTCCAGTTGCCCACGACATATGTTTTCATGTCTCCATTATACCATAGTCAACATAAAAAACACAAATATGATATAATTACCACATGGATATCTTTATCGTGGGCAATATAGTAAAAGATGTTTATCTTAGCATTGATTCTCGCATAGAAGATCTCGAAACCGATCGTCACAACACTAAATGGTTAAATCTCAGTTTTGACGCATCGGCACATCGCTATTTTCATCGCATCAGCAGCCTTGGTGGCGCCGCCGTCACCAGCGAAGTTTTAACTAAAATGGGGCTCGCAAACACCGTCACAAACTCTCCAAACGAAAGCCGTACCTATCGCTACATCTTAACCTCTGATGACAATGTTTGCTATCTTACCCCCACCAAATATACTTCCGCAACTTTTGTCGAACCAGAATTTCCACCAAAATATCTCTATGTCGATCGTTCGGCTAATTTAGATGCCAAAAATTGTGAAAGAATTAATAACTATCTAAATACTAATTCAAATACAACATTTGTTTTGTATCTAAAAGACTTTAACAATCGTCATTTAAACAGATTAATCAAAAACGCGAAAATTGTTTTTCTCGAAAAATCAAATAAAATCCCCGAAGAATATCAAGCTCTTCTCGCAAACACCGAGAAAGTCATTTATGTCAACGAACATTTTCTCAAACATCAAAATTTTACCGAAACAGTCCGTCGCGAACGCATAGATAAAATGACGCATTTATCCGCCTACTCTATCGCTTCCGCAACCATTCTAGGTGGTATTATCCTTGATAAGCCAATCGAGGATTGCCTCCGCCTTGCTCGTGTCAATCTGGAAAACTCTACATTGGATGCTTCCCTCACTCTCCACGAACTACAAACCATTGCCAGTGTGCCGCCAGAGAACCTAGAGTTAATCGCTGCCACTCTAATAAAAAGTACGAATAGTCCTATATCAGCTAAATCAATCACCGCAAATTTCTCCCTCAATCCTTCACATACACTAAACAAAAAACTTCTTCAAGCTTACGCAGACGGCTTCCGCATCGCCGAATACAATTTCAACGTAACCGAAGATATTAGTGAGCAGTCCCATATTCTAGCTGACTGTGCCAAACGTAGTCAATCCGCTGGACTTGTGCCAACAATAGTTTTTGATACAATTCCCACCGAAGCCAACTTAAAAGCCCTCCTAGGAGAGCTTTTAAGTTACAGTGTCAATCTTTATGCTACTGTTTTTAAAATAAATCGGGATTATTCTTTGGCTTCTTCAGCTTCAGCTGGAGCACTACCATTCTCAGATGGTACATCGGCCGCTTCAACCGGCGCAGCTTCAGCCGCAGCCTTTTCTTCAGCTTCACGCGCAGCAGCTTCAGCCGCTGGATCATAAAGCGATGCAACTACTTGCTCAGGCGACATCTCTTTATCAGCAAATTCCACACCAGACGGCAACTCAATATCGCCAATCGTCAATTTGTCGTCAACATTCACGAGCTTTGAAGCATCAATTGTAAGTTCTTTTGGTAAATCAGCAGGCTTAGCTCTTACATCAATCTCTTCCATTGCGCGCACCATTGCAAAGTGATAAATCTTCGAAGCATCGCTACCCTCATAATTCACAATTACAATCGGTGTAGTAGCTTCCACCACTGAATCAGCCTTAACAGCTTGAAATTCAATGTTAATAATTTTACGCGAAATTGGGTCAAGCTGCACATCCTTCACGATTGCGAGTTGCTTCTTACCATCAACATCCAAATCAATTGGCGAGTGGTAGCCCGCTTGCTCTAGCACTTTCTCGGTCGCAACATATTCAGAAGCACCAAGTTTTGGTTCTCCTTCACCATAAACAACGGATGGTATCATCCCGTTTTCTCTTAAAGTCTTTAATTTTTTGCCCGTAAGCTCACGCTTATCAAGCTTCAAACTATATTCAGCCATGTTTAATAATCCTTTTTCTGATAATTATTACATATTTTATCACTTATCTCTTATTTTGTAAACCCCTAGTATTTACTTATCCAATCCTCAATCACCGCTTTGTTTTTTGCAATCATCTTTAATCTTGCTTCAATTTCATTCTGCCCCATCTCCATCGCTCGCGCAAGCGCCGGGTCATCCTTAAGCATCCCAAAACAATCCAACCACTCCTTATACTCCTTCTCATTTCTTACGGATGCAGCCGTATATCGCGGATAGTTCTCTAGCGACTTATCACCAGACACTTTTTTAATGTATTCCCATCTTCGATTTGCCCACTTTATCACTTCGGTTTTTACCCTAAAATTACGATATAAATACAAAAACAGATAAAATAAATCTTGCGGCTTCACTATGTCTGGCTTATCCAAAAGCTCCATTACTTTCTTGAGCTGACTCTTATCACGCACTAGTGTTACGGCAAACAACAAATCGTATTTAATTTCAACGTCAACTGTTTTACGGTATGCCATCAAATACTCCCCCGTAAATTCTGGCTCCAAATAAAGCTTCGCATCCAAGATATCATCACGTATCTCCGAATCAAGTTTTGTGTAATCTTGATTATACATACTTGCAAGCTCTCGTAGTCTCTCCTTATCCTCGCCAAAATAGTTTAGAGCCAACAAAATCGACCTCAATCTCAAGGTATTTTCATCGTCGCTCTTTCTTGTCACTAATCCAATTTCAGACAATAATGGAACTGTCAGCTCTCGAACAAACTCTTTATATTTCTTTTCCATCTCGGAATCATGTTCGAAGAATAAACTAATTCCATTTATAATTGAAACTACAATACTCCAAACCGCCGCGCTATGCTCATTTTTAAATTTAACAATAAGTGGCAATAACGAAACTGTCTCTACCACCCCAGCCTTAGCAAGCAAATCACGATCAATTAACAGCCTCAGTTTTTCCTCTAGCCCAAGCTCATCAAATCGCGCCAATCGCTCATCAAACTCCGTTTTCGACAAGTTCAATACATAATGACCGCTCATATCCTCTGATATCTCCGGAAGTAACCAATTAGATTCCGGCATTTCCGCGCCTAACAAAAACCTCCTTTGATTATATCTCTCAAAATCTTTTCCAATGCTCGTAATAACAAGGTATCCTGGTTGGTCAATAAAAGTATGCATCATTGCGCCTACATCAAAATCAGCATAGTCTCTAAGCGCCGCCCACAAGTTATCTCCTACTGTATTTCCATACTTATATTTTTCAAAATAATCCCGTACGCCCAAACAGAACTTATCCCAGCCCATCGCTCTTATTACCATCAATATCAACCTTGCGCCTTTAGCATACACAATCGCTGGATCAAACAAAGTTGAAATCTCCGCCGGGTCCTTTACGTCTTGATGCACCGACTGAACACCAACCAAACAATCTCGTCTTAATGCCGCCAAAGCATCACCGGTAAAGAATCCTTCCCAAATCTTGAATTCCGGATAAATATAATCAGTCGCATAGTATTCCATGATACTAGCAAATGATTCATTCAGCCATAAATCATCCCACCAATTCATTGTTACAAGATCACCAAACCACTGATGTGATAATTCATGTGTCACAGTCAACGCCACACTTTTTTTAGTATCAAGCGTCGCATTCTTATTGGCAAGAAGCATGGATTCACGATAAGTCACAAGTCCCCAGTTTTCCATTGCTCCAGCTTCGAAATCTGGCAAAGCCACCTGCGTACATTTAGATAACGGATATTTAACCCCAAAATTATCATCAAAATACTCTAGTGCCCTCGCGGCTGTCTCATTCGCAAATACCACCGAATCGATATCTTGATTCAAGGCGGCGTATGTTGTAACCTCCACACCATAGCGGTTAGTGATTGTTTTACCATGGAATTTCCCAATCACCCAAGCCAATAGATACGTGCTCATTCTTGGCGTCGGTTCAAACATTGTAGTTTTACCAGAATCGGTTCGAGTCCCAGCGCATTTCCCTTTCAACTCCGGCATATTTGCAAGAACCAAATCATCCTTATCTGGTATAGTGATCGATAGCTCAAACACAGCCTTTGCTGCTGGCTCATCTATACAGGGGAATGCTTCTCTGGCGTAGTGACTCTCAAATTGCGTCGTTACTATTACCTCTGTCCTGCCCTTATACTTATACGTTGATAAATACGCCCCCTCCATGTTTTCGTTTAGAGAGCCATGGTACACCACTTTAATGCAAGAAGCGTTCTTAGGCACCTTAAAAAGCGTTAAAGCACCATTATCGGCTTCAAATTTAGCTTTTTTGCCATCAATTTCCACGTCGTCAACCGCTAGTTCAACTGCATGAAGTTTCACTGTTTGAGAAAGAACCTTCCCGAATATTTCAACCGTCCCAGAAATAGTCTTTTCATGTTTATCTATCAATAAATCTAATACATATCTTTCTGGCGCAAAATAATCCAAGAATCTTTCCATGTTTTTCTCTCCTTAGTGCAATTTAGCAACAGTAGGCATTTTCGCTTCTTTTAATAGTGGTTCAAGCTCTTTTTCTTCCAGCGTCTCGTGTTTTAATAGTTCTTCTGCAAGTTCATCTAGAACCTTCTTATTAGCTTTTAAAACCTGTTCCGCTCTTGCTGCTGCCTCATCGGATAACTTTTTTACCTCCGCGTCTATCATTTCGGCAGTCTTCTCCGAATAAGGCTTACCAGTTGTAATAGTATAATATCCAGTCTGCTCGTCTGGGAACACGATATTGCGCAATCCAGCGCTCATACCTTCTTCTACTACCATAGACTTCGCCAATTCTGCTACATTTCTCAAATCCGATGATGCGCCGGTTGTAATTGCATCCTCACCAAAAATTATCTTCTCTGCAATCCTACCACCCATTGCCCGCGCCAAAATATCTTTTAATTCATAAATATTTTTGTAACTTCTGTCTTCTGGCGGCAAAAACCATGTTACACCACCAGTTTGACCACGTGGAATAATCGTCACTTTATGGACCGGGTCGGAATCTGGCAACACATGGCCCACCACGGCGTGCCCAGCTTCATGATAAGCTGTAATTTTACGCTCTTTGTCGTTCATTACTTTAGACTTTCGCTCTGGCCCAATCGCCACTCTTTCAAACGCTTCCGTCAAGTCATGGTTAGAAATCGCTTTATGACCTTCGCGCGCCGCTGTAATTGCAGCCTCGTTTGCTATATTTGCTAAATCAGCACCAGATGAGCCAGCCGTCTTCTTTGCAAGAGCTTCGAGATCTACATCAGCCTCCACTGGTTTACCTTTAAAATGCACTTTCAAAATCTCTAACCGATCCTTCCGTTCTGGTAGCGTCACATTAACATGCCTATCAAACCGTCCTGGACGAAGCAACGCTTTATCAAGCATATCTACACGGTTGGTTGCTGCCATTACAATTACACCAGAATCATTATCGAACCCATCCATCTCAACCAAAATCTGGTTCAAAGTTTGTTCATCCTCACGTCCAGCTCCACCACGCGCATCACGTTTGTGCGCCACTGCATCGATTTCATCAATAAAGATAATCGACGGTGCATTTTTCTTTGCCTTCGAGAACAAATCGCGCACACGAGATGCACCCACACCCACAAACATCTCTGCAAACTCCGAACCCGAAATCGAGAAAAACGGCACATCAGCTTCACCCGCCACCGCGCGCGCCATCAAAGTTTTACCAGTACCAGGATCACCCGCGAGAAGCACGCCACGCGGAATTTTCGCCCCAAGTTTTTCATACTTTTTTGGATTTTTCAAGAAATCGACAATCTCAGTCAAATCCTGTTTTGCCGCCTCATTTCCTGCCACATCTTTAAAAGTAACTTTTTTCTTATCGGGTCCATACATCCTAGCCTTTGCCTTACCAAAAGACATTGATGAATTATTTGCTGCTGTCGCCTGACGCATAATCCATGTGAAGAAAATCGCAATCGCAACAATTGGTAAGATTGTCAAAACTACGTCGAGCACAATTCCCCACACATTTACATCTTCTTTGTATTCAATCGTTGGATAAGTATCTAAACATTTTGCTAGTTCTTCACCTTCTAACTTCTCACAATAATTCTTTAAACCTTGATCGTACAAAGTACCAGACGAATCTTTACGAGATGTCTCCGTCGGCTTATCCTCACCCTTCAAAGTAATATCCAGAGTGTTACCAGTAATCGTTATTTTTTCAATATTGCCTTCCGGATCGTTTGCTCGCATTATTACATCCGATATTGCTACTTCTGCCTTTTGCGCATTCTCACCAGAGTTGCCCATATTTATCACTATCATCGCAGCAAGACAAGCGATCAAAGTAATAAAAATAATGCTCCTAAGATTGTTTGATTTACTCGAATTTGGACCATTTTGCCCATTAAGCCCTGTATTCTTTTTCGGTAACTGTTCCGCCACTTTATTATCTCCTTACTGTATTAATTCTACCATAATGGTATTTTTTTTTCTACATAAAAAATAATTGTGATATAATATTAACATAAGCAAATTATTTTTAAGGAAAAACAAATGGAACAGAATGAAACGGGCGCACAACCAACGCCAAACCAGCCAACACCAACTCAACCGGCAGCACCTGCTATGACGATGGAAGAACAAGTTGCAGCTGCAGTCACAGAAACAACACCTGAACAAACAGTTACACAAGAACCAGCAGCAGCAACCGAAGCAGAAGCTCCCAAGAAAAAAAGCAAGGCTAGCGCCTTTGTTATGGCATTCCTTGCAATTATTGCTATTTGTGGCATTGGCTTCGGCGTCATGATGATGATGCAAAAAGACAATCAAGCCAAAACCTACGAAACCCAAATAGCCAGTCTTAAAAAATCTAACGCAGATTTGACAGAGCAACTTGAAGAAGTTTTGCCAATCAATGGCGACGAGGCATTAGCCCTCATGAAAGCAAAAGTTAAAACCGAAGGTTTACCTTATAATATTTTCAATGCTAACGTCTACGCAGTATATGATGGTGAAGAGGAACAAACATCCTACTGGATAAAAATGATTTATGCTTTAAACATAGACAACACAGTCAAATTGGCTAGCAACGTCATCTTCACCCTAGACGAAGAAACCGGTAAATGGGATTTCGAACTACCGGGCTTTATCACCAATACAGAAGAGCTAGCCAAAGAATACAAAGTACTTGAATAATTTGCAATCTTTAAAGAACCGCCCGCACTCTGCCAGCGGTTCTTTTTTTGTTCAAAGTTTTTTATGTTATAATTATTCTTATGAAAAAGTTTTTGGCCAGCATCGCACTTGTAGCAACCGCTCTTCTGGCGGTTTTAGCCAGTTTTAACTACGCAAAAGCCGAGACAAACACCGACCCAACCAGCGAACAAATTAATGCCATCAAAAAAAATTGTGCCATTATTAAAGATAACCTCAAGAGCATACAATACGAAGACTCCCGTGTACGTGTACATCTTGGACGCTACTACGACACAATTCAGTCCAATTTTATTACGCCACTTAATATCGCGCTAATCGGCAACAATATTTCAAATATCAATCTCATCGAAAACCAAACCAATTTTGTAACAGCCCGCTCAAAATTCGCCAGCGATTACATCGCATATCAAAAAGGCCTCGAAGAATTAGTTTCATTAGACTGCACTGTCGAACCAGTAAGATTTTACAATAAGCTGACATCCGTCCGCGAAAAACGCGCCAAAGTTGCAAATAGTACAACCAAACTACGAGAACTCACCGACAAACAAGTTAATTTAGTAACCAAACTCAGGGAGGTTTTATGAGCAAAGGCGCCCGCAATTTATTAATTCTCGGTTTTCTGTCTGCCGCCATCGCCCTTACCACTACCGGCGTGAGTCTTGCTATTTACCACAATTCTGGTGACATTTATCTCGATCGCTCGCGTCCAGGATTTTTACCAGATGATGACGAAATCGAAAAAGACAAAAGCGAAAGTGGTGACGACTATAAACTCGACGAAAACGCCATCATTACAACAGAAATATTGGATGAATATCTAGAAAGCCTCCTTCAAGAAATCGAAAATATTGATACCTACAAAAACCCATTCTCCAGCGAAGGCTTAAGCGACGGTCGTCTAGGCATTTAATTTTCAATTCTTGCACATTTTAACCAAAAATATGTTATAATTATAATATAACTGGGTGTAGCACAGTTGGTAGCGCGCGACGTTTGGGACGTCGAGGTCGCAGGTTCAAGTCCTGTCACCCAGACCAAAAAGCATAGACAGAAATCCAAAATTCTATTTTGGATTTTTTGATGTTAAAAGCCCCGGGGCGCATGCTCCAGGGCTTTTAATTAATTGTCGTACGGATTGTGAGGACTGTCGAAAGGGTCATAAATGTCCCCCCAACAGTACCTATAAAATTCATTATAAAAGTGATTGGAGTCGCGGTCGTCGAAGAACAAATGCGTTTTTGGCATCGTTCTACCAACGATTTCCTCTGGAAGGCCATAGTCCTCCAGAATTTTTCGGGCAAACACGTCCCGGACAATCAACTCTATTTGAGGGTTAGGCTCCTTTGACAGATTTTCGTCGTTGTATGTCGAAAATTGATTCCTCGCCGACAGTATTCCGATTATACTGCTATTATTCTCGAAACCACTCTTGCCAACTCGCGTGACAATCACCCACACGTGAGCCGACCAGACCGTGTCGCTATGTGCGACCTCATCCTCCGCCATGACGATCAGTGTCGTCTGGCGAATTTCTTCTCCAGTATAGAAAAGGAGAAGGTGGTTCTTAACCCAATCTAAGGTCAAAAGACCTTCTTCTGCCCATGCGGTCAAAGTCGCCTCACGGGTGGACTCGTCGTACCACCACTCTGGCACTTCAAACCCAGATTCGGACGTAGATTCAAGTTTGGGTTCAGTCTTGGGTTCAGTATCGAATTTAGTCTTGGGTTCGGTTTCGGATTTAGTCTCAGGTTCGGTTTTGGGTTCGATACCAGATTCAAGAACCATTCTGTCCAGAAGAAGTTTTTTCGGCTTCTCAGAGCTATTTGATTCCTGCCGAGAAGATTCGAGACGAACCGCTACAACAGCTTCTTGAAATTCCTTATAATCGGCAACACTCAAATCTTTTTCTGGATCAAAATACCCCAACTGTTCAAGACGAGTCTCTTCCAGAACCGGTTCGGCAGCATTGGCTTTACTCATGTGGATATGACAAGCCAAAGCCGCCGCGACACACAACAGAACAACAAAAAAACCAAACGAGACAATTTCTTTCACTTTTTTCACTAGATTTACCTCTCTTCCGTAGCTTTTTAAAATTCTTCTACCCCTATACCCCCAGGTAGACAATATACGCTTAATTATAGCACAAAATCCAATTTTTGTCAATGCAAAAATCTTCCTTTTCCACCTTATCTATGCTATAATAATCACATCTGGGTGTGGCGCAGTTGGTAGCGCGCTACGTTCGGGACGTAGAGGTCGCCCGTTCAAGTCGGG
>CAMKOB010000010.1 GCA_946414345.1 uncultured Candidatus Saccharibacteria bacterium
GATGGTGTTGGGGATGGTGTTGGAGATGGTGTTGGAGATGGAGTTGGAGATGGCGTTGGAGATGGCGTTGGAGATGGTGTTGGAGATGGTGTTGGTTCTGGTTCCGGAGTCCTGCCGACACACTTTTGGGCACAGCCAGGCATGTCATAGACGCACACGTCGCCGCCTTCCGCGCCATAGTACTTACGTACCCACCAGCCAACGTTGCCCACGGGCTTTCCATTTTCACCTACTGGCAAGATTACAGTCTTTTCAGTTGATGCGTAATCTGTCAGGATAGCCCTATCTTCTACGCCAGGGGTTGTGTATGTGGACATCCTATCTCCGATAGTATCCACTTCATAGTGGCCACCTTGAATTTTCTTTTCCATCTCGTTGATGGTAGCGTTAACCAAAGCATCATAGTGATCGGCGTTTTCTCTTTGTTTGAGTGCATCTAACAGAAGATTGAGTTCTCTATTACTATCAATTACGCCGTCCGAAATTCCCCATTCAATTAGTTTTTCTTTTGGAATGATTTTTTCTAGAGCATCTGGTTCTAATAAGCCATAATTAGATGCATTCTGGCCCAACATGAATGCATCAGTACCAGTTTTGGCAAGCGATTGCATGAGGTAGGCACCCTGTTCGTTGATATCCATTTTTCCATCACCATCGAAATCCCATGCGGTTGGCGTACCGAGGTATACCCTTCCTTCGATGTATGGGGTGTTCAACGAAGAGTCGTACTCTGCGTGATAACCACCACGATAGTCTAATTCTGGAACCTCTACGGTTTCTTCTCCGAGGCGAAGCACAGTAGGAGCGCTACCATCCGCTTCGCTCTCGTAGAACATTGATGGGAGGCTATCTTTTGATATAACTACTGCTGTTTCGGCCGAAAGATCTTCACCTGGGGCTTTAGGGGTTATGCGAGCAATAACTTCTTCTGTACCGGAAGCACCAGGTGCATCGCCTAGGGTATTGTGAGTTCTATGCATGGACGGTAGATTTCTTCCAACACGAACACCTTTAAAGATTTCGCTAAGATTGCTAATCTTTTTGCCTTCTGCATTTACGGCAAATTGGCTAAGCGTTTCGCCAGTTTCGGTCCTTGTGGCCGTAAATGCAAAGCCCTTAGCGCTTGTTGCTACTTGGATAGTGTCTGATGGGTCTATACTCCTACCCGAGATGGTACCATATGAAATCAAGGTATTGCCATCCATTACACCCACGCGAGCGGTGCCAAGGAAGCCAGCGGTGCCAAGGGCGTCTACGTTACTCGTGTCAAGTAGGCCGGCCGGTACTACAGCTCGCCCATCCACAATGTCGAATTCTAGTGCCCCTCCTGAACCATTGCCGTCTAAGTCAATATATAGTTTGGTGCCATTTGGAATACCGTTACCATTCAAACCCCAGACTGGCACTGAATAGGTTTCTGGACCATCGCCGCCAA
The DNA here is from genome assembly GCA_946414345.1 of uncultured Candidatus Saccharibacteria bacterium. Classification (GTDB taxonomy): domain Bacteria; phylum Patescibacteriota; class Saccharimonadia; order Saccharimonadales; family Saccharimonadaceae; genus Nanosyncoccus. Next base: position 1,436 of record CAMKOB010000010.1, read on the forward strand.
TACTATTTGAAACAGGTTGGCCAAAGGAGACGACGCCACTAGAGCTTCTACTCCAGTCAATGCCGCCAGAATTATCAACGACATTTTCGGCACTATTCATGTATTCGCTGACGGTGGTTGGCCGATAGCTATCGACGTCTACTGGTTCTCGCTTTAGCTCAATGCCCTGCTCCTTAAGCCTTCCATTTAATTCAGCAAATGATTTCGCGTCTGTCAAATTGATACCAGTTCCTTCAGTTTCGCTGTATAATATTTCGTCACCTTCACCAAGGACGCCGTCTTTATTGATATCCCGACCAACCGTTAAGCCTTCCACGTTTGGGTCGTCCTCAATAAGGACTGCGGCGCGTTTGTTTGCTAATACTCGTTCAAACTCAACGTCCTTGGCTTCTTCCTGGCCTAGTAGATTCTTTTGAATTGCGTTTGGATTTTTCAGATTACGCAAAGCGGCTAAGCGTGGGTCTCGATTGTTGTGCAGAGTAGCCGTGCGTAGTTCTTGGTCCCTGCGAAAAGCAGCTAAGCGTGGGTCTTGAGCATTTGGATTTTGGCCACCAAAATCTTGATCCTGCTCATTTGCTTGGTTCGGAGTTTGGCGTACTAAGCGTTGTGCGCGCTTGTCTATATTAAAGGCGGTACCTTTTGTCCTTCCGATCCCTCCTCCGCCGCCTTTGGCATCTATTGCTTCTTGCATACCGTCTGTTTGCATCTGTTCGGTTGTAGCGCCACTATCAGTTGGTCTAAACCTCGCTTGCTCAGGATTAGCTAAGCGGACATTTTCTAATTGTTCAGCTTGTCTATTGCCATTGATGCCTAGTGCCATTTTAATGGTATCTCTTGCATTTCCTTTGGCCGCCTCGATTTTTTCCGTAGCGGATTCAATTGACTTTGCCGCACTGTTTATCGCGTTTTCTTTGGCAAGCCTGATTTTCTCCATAGTCGGATTGGTTACAGTCTCAATTTTTTCTTTAAGCGAATTGGTCACTGGCGATACTTTTTCACTGACTTGGCCAATTGCACGCGAAATAATTGGTGCTGCAAAGGATGCCAATACGGCGATTGTTCCACCGGTTATTGCGCCACCAACTGTGTCCACAGCGATTTGTCTAGCCATGTATTTACGTTTTTCTTTGTCGGCAGCCTTTTGCATTTCTTCATATGCTTTTGCTCTACTAGTAATGCTCTCTTTGCTAATTTTAAAAGCATCTTGCGATTCTAGAAGCTTCCTGGCAGCGATCATTCTCTCGGCAAGAAGACGCCGTTCTTTAGCGACATTACCTCTACTAAATCTAATTAAGTCGATTTTTTTGTCCCGTGATACTTGATTGCGAGCCATGACATCCTCAATTGTAGCCAGTAGCGCTTCTCTTTGTTCTGGGGTGCCCCCTGACTCAACTTGCGCAATCTGGTCACCTAGTTCGTCAAAGATATCAGCTGCATCCTTACGGCCGCGCAGTTCGTTGATCTTCTTCGTATATTCTTCTGACTTTGAGGCCTTTTGTTTAACTTTATTAATAAAGGACATGGTTTTTCCGAATATAGCTTTAATCTCGGCTGGCGATCTTTTAATTGGGATTTTTTCTCCGGTTGCTGGCTCAGAGGTGTTAGACGTTTTTTCGGCTGACGTTGTTGCGGCCGCATCCCTAGCTGGCGTTTCCACAGTCGTTTTGGCTGCCCCAACTTCCCTACCACTGGTAATGTCTTCTATTTCAGCTTTGGACACTGTTGTTTGGACTCGGCTGGCGCCGCGGACACCGCCGAAGACACCACCTACGATAGCGCCCATAACTCCAGCCTTGGCTGTTTTAGAAAGCGAATCCAATAGACCGCCAACAGTCGTGTTGGCCGCCCCTCGGCCTTTGCGCATTGCTACTGAGTAGAAAACTCCACCAGCTAAACCACCGGCGGCGACTGCATATGCAATGTTATCTACTTTTTGTTTGGTATTAATTCCCTCTTGCATTCCTTGGGCACGGTACAGAGTAAAGTTCTTATCTAAATAATCTTCCAAACTCTTTTTGCCAATACCATCTTCGGCTAAGGCAACTACGCCCCTAGCAGCTTCGTCGAGTGCTTCCATAGAAGTTATTTCACGTTTGCTATGATCGCCAATTAAGAACCTGACTAGACCGGACTCGAAGAATTTGCTTCCGCCTTTGTCTTCGCCAAAGGCGCCAGTTTTTCGCAACTCGGCAATCGTTTGTTCGTATTCTTTTTGAGCTTTTTTTCTGGCTTTATCATTCTTTGCGTTTTGTGTCTGTTCAAAAAGAGTAGCGAGCGCAGCTTTAACTTCTTGTTGAACGGAATCTTCAACCTTGGTGATACTTTCACCTTGGTTAAGCGCAACGCTTTGGTCGGAATCTATGGTCGCCCCACTTTCGGTAAGACCGGCTTCTTCGATGGCGAGCCTGGCTCTCTCCCGAGTTTCTTTTGAGCTGTCGCCAGAGATGGCTTTGCTACCATCAAATTCAAGACCCAGTGCTTTGTAGGCGTCTTTTATATCACCTGTTTTATCAACTGCCTTTATGGCCTTTACGTGATGAAATGCTGATGGTAAAGCCATTACCACGCTGCTTATATAGGGGCTAACATAAGAAAGACCAAAGGAGAGTCTTGATGCAGAAAGCTTGCGTGACCTGTCCTTTGCATTTCTTTGTTCGATAGCTTCTTTAATGAGGTTGTCACGAGCGGTTTTATCAATATCGGTTAAGATAGTTGTTCCACCGAGCCTTTTGGCGATCATCTCTTCTTCCGACATGGGTTGAGCTATATCTTCGATGTCTTCGATAATTTGCTCTTCTTCCGACGCAATTTGAGTTGCGGGCTCATTTTTTTCAGCACCTTGTTCTTCTTTTGATGCGGCGCGGATGGCAGCCTCACCAAGTTTTTCGGCAATTTTCCTATCAACTTCTTGTGCTTCTGGATTGTTGGCTAAGGTTTCTGAGCCACCCGCCGAGGCTATGGATGTCGGGGCGTTGGCTGGGCTTTGACTAGCTCCAGCATTCCCTGTCGAGGCCATATTAGTACTATTGGGTGTCATTTATTGCTCCGCCTCCTCTACAGTTTGAATGTCCGCCACTTCTGAATCGTCTGACGAGCTTAAACCGTCTTCCGATTCTAGCTCGTCTTCCGGTTCTGGAGCGTCACCTAGATAAATATCACGAAAGCGGCCCATAGTAGCACCGATTATTTCTGCAGTGTTTAGACCGGCTTCTTCTACCATGTTTGCAATTATTTTTGGATCAATTTGGCCCTGCTCTGCAGCCATATTGTTCAGCTCGTCGATTTTATCATCAGGAAGTTCAGCAATTAAGGAACGGTCAAGTTCTTGAAGGAGTTTGCTCTTTAAATCCTGGAAGATGGTAGCTTGGATTTCATCACTACCAGCTGCCACACCTTTTTCTTCCATAATACCGTAGATAAAAATGTCGATTGCTTCTTCATCGGTAAGGTCTTCTGGAACTCCCGCATCCTGAGTTGGGGCAGTTGAATCAGCAACAACTGGTTGAGCAGTTGCGCCACTAGTAATATCAGTAGTGTCGGTTTGAGACACCGTAGCGTTAATATCGTCCATATAAAATGACCTTTCCTTTGTGTAATTTCCTTTTGTTCTTAGTTTAGCACGAGCATTATTAATGGTCAAGAGATTTTTTGCGGTTTTTTTCGTCAAAAAACCGAACATGTCGTTCGGTTTTTTAAAGATTTATTATGGCTAGTTCTTGGTAGTTACATTTATAAAGCTCCAATAAATATAACTGCTGTGCTATAGATGAAATTAAATCTATCGTAATTATATATTACATTGGTAATCCTTTCGTTTAAAGTTGATAATATTTTGTTTGCGATTTTGCTCCTTTCTTTTATTTTTTTGTTTTGTGTTACTAGTGGTTGTATCCTTGGAGGGCAGCTGCACCTAAATGCTTATACATAAAGCGATCGATTCTCTTTTGAGTTTCGCCACTAATTTTTTTTGCTGGCGGGGCACTAAAACCTATATCTATGAAATTGTTATAGTTTTCGTACTGTTTCGCCATTATTTTTTGCTCCTTTTTGTTTTTATTTTGTTTTTATTTGTTAGAATGTTTGTTTTGTTTTCTAACTTGATTTGAGTATAGCACACATCGTGATTTTTGTCAATACCTTTTATGCTTATTTATTGCCGTTTTGTCAAATTACCTCTGGAAATTTGGAGCCTTAATAATACAATAGCCATGAAAAATAACTGGGTTTCTCATAGACTCAGTAAGTAGTTTGCTTAAATCTTTTCTAATGACAAGGTGACGTTATCACCGTTGATTTTGACGATTTCGTCGTGGGCGTAGTTGGCATCTTTGGTAAATTCGTCGGTAAGAGTTTCAAATTTAACGAGGTTCTCGAAGCCTTTTGGTAAATCTATCGATAGTGACAGCTTGATGTGGTCATCCATGCTTAATTTGGCGTTCTTGCGAGCCGTCTGAATAGCGCGAATGAGATCACGTGCGTAACCTTCCCTTTTGAGCTCGTCGGTTAAGGTTTTATCGAGAGCAAGTTTTTTGCCATTCTTGACTTTCTTAACGTTTACTTCTTCGGCAATGATTTGCTCGTAAAATTCTGGTAACTTTTCTCCAGCATAAATAAGACTTGCTAATGGTTGGCGGACCTTAATCTGCTCTTCGGTATCAGATTTTTGCATACGAAGAGCGAGGGCGTCTGTAATGATTTGGCGAGTTTCGGCCATTCTATCTAGTACTCCTTGATTAATCTTGCCAGCTTCTGGCCAAGACTCGAGATGAACGGATTTATTTTTACCAGTCATCTTTTGATAAAGCTCTTCGGACAAAAATGGCACAAATGGCGCAAGGATTTTAGCTGTATAGATTAGAACGTAGTATAGAGTAGCATAAGCAGCTTGTTTGTCATCTTGGTCATCATTTTTATTAAAACGACGACGGGAGCGGCGAACGAACCAGTTGCTAAGGTCATCGATAAATGGGAGGACGTCATCTAGAGCCTTTGGAATATTATATTCTTGCATGCCTTCGGTAATTTCATCTCTGAGCTCATACATGCGAGAAACGATCCAGCAGTCAAAAGGATTTGAAAGGGTGTTTTCGAATCCTTCTAAGTCTTCGCTGTCGATGTTGTCAATTTCGGCATAAGTAGTAAAGAAATCATAGACGTTCCAGAGCATGGCAAGTTTACGATTGACATCGGAGACATCTTTATCGAGAAGAGCAAAATCTTCGCCAGACAAAACTGGGGAGCTAAGAAGCAAAAAGCGGAGAGCGTCGGCGGAATATTGATCCATCAAAACATTCGGATCAGTAAAATTGCCGAGAGATTTACTCATTTTGCGACCATCGTTTCCTGCTAGGGTGCCGGTTGTGATGACGTTCTTATAGGCGTTTTTGTGGCCCTGCTGGGCTTTTTTACCAAAGGCGCCAATCTCGGCAAGTGCAGTATTGACTGTATGAACATAGTAGAACCAGGCGCGAACTTGACCGACGTATTCTACGATAAAATCGGCGGGATAGTTATGCTCGAATTTTTCTTTGTTTTCGAATGGATAGTGAAGTTGAGCAAACGGCATGGAGCCAGATTCAAACCAACAGTCGAGGACCTTTTCGATGCGAGTAAAGTGCTCGCCGTCAATATCAAAGGTTATTTCATCCACCCATGGACGATGGTAGTCTTCGAGTCTTTTACCAGATAATTCATATAATTCATCATAACTACCGATGACCTTGATGTTACCTTTGTCGCCTTTCCAGACTGGCATAGCGGTGGCCCAGAAGCGGTCACGAGAGAGATTCCAATCTGGAGCTTGCTCAATGTTGTTAGCAAAGCGGCCGTGTTTTAGATATTCTGGGAACCAGTTGATGTTCTCATTTTCGGCAAGCATGAGAGGTTTCTGACCTTCAACATCAAAGAACCAGGATGGAAAAGCGCGATACATGATGCGTTCTTTGCTGCGAGGGTTAAAAGGATATTCGTGTTGAATGTATTCAATCCTGTAGACGATTCCCTTTTCTTCAAGGCATTTGGCGATGAATTTGTTGGCAGCCCAAATTTGGATACCATGCTCGTCGGTATCACGAACGCCAAGAGCATGAAGTCTTTCAGCATATTCCTTAATATAGTAGCCGTTCTCGTCAAGAGTATCAATAAAATCAATCTCGCCTTCGTGAGATTTGTAAAGCTCGTAGTCGTCTTCGCCATAAGCTGGAGCAATATGAACAATGCCAGTACCCTCCTCAGAGCCAACGAAATCCGCAACAAAAACTTGGCAAATGGTGCCATCTAAGGACTCGTACTTAATACCTTCGAGATCTTTGCCTTTGATAGTTCTCTCTGGTTTGATCGAACCAAAAATGTGTTCAGCGCGTTTTTTGGCGACAACGAGTTTAGCACTGTCTATATTGTAAATGCCATATTCTAAATCTTTTGATACTGCAAGCGCGCGATTGGCCATTAGTGTCCATGGCGTGGTGGTCCAGGCTAAGAAACAATAATCTTCCGTAGTAGATTTAAATTTAACATATGCGCTGGGGTCAGTTACAGTCTGATAGGCATCATTATCCATAGTGACTTCGGCCTTACTGACTGGCGTTGCGAACTTTGTATCATACATTAATACCTTGCGGCCTTCGTAGATTTTCCCTGCTTCATAAAGTTGTTTAAAAGCCCACCAGACAGATTCCATAAAATCCTTGTTCATGGTACGATAACAGTTGTCAAAATCAACCCAGCGACCAATGCGGTCGATGGTGGAACGCCAGGTTTCGGAATTGGCGACCATTGATTCGCGAGCCTTAGAGATGTAATCTTCAAGCGACCATTTGGTACCAATCTCACGGCGATCGGTGATACCAAGTTGCTTTTCAACAAAGTTTTCAGCTGGAAGACCATGGCAATCCCAACCCCAGCGACGCTCGACACGGTAGCCGTTCATAGTCCAGTAACGTGGAACTGCGTCTTTGACGATTGAGCTCAATAACGTACCGTGATGAGGATTACCAGTAATGAAGGGTGGGCCATCATAAAAAACATAGGATTTATCAATCGGGCGGCTTTCGACCGATTGTTCAAATGTTTTGTTCTTTTTCCACCACTCAACGAGTGATTTTTCGTATTCGATGGCCTTGCGGCGCTCCCCAGCTCTATATTTCATTCTATAATTATACCATATTTTAGGTAGACGAGCTATTTTTCGTGGATGACAAGGTGTTCGTACGGAAGACGTAATTTATGAGAGGCTAGGGTTCTCACAATTGTCTGAAGCGCCTCACGATTAACTGCTAGTTTATTGGCTGGATCACAAGTAATAGCAATTTGATAATTCAGAGTTGATTCCGCAATAGAATTAAGACCTTGATATTCACAGGTTTTAACGGCTTCTTGACCTTTAATCTCTTTTGTGATTTCGGCCATGAGGAAATCGGCAGCGTTTGGTTTAATTTCGAATGGTAATGGAACAGTAATATAGAGGTATTCGGAAACAATTTCTGCTTGATCGATATTGCGGTTGGCAATGGATACAATATTCATAGTATTCATATCTTGAATCTTGGTAGTACGCAGTCCGATAGATAGCACCTCCCCGACATTGTCGCCATATTTAACATAATCGCCAATGTCATAGTAACCATCTGATATAATTTCAAAACCGCGGATAATATCTTTTAAGGCATCCTGGAGAGCAAAACCGATAACGATTGAGGCGATACCAACACCGGCGAGCATAGAGCTAACGTTGATGCCGAAAATCTGAAGTATAGTAAGAAATGTAACAACACCCAAGACAGCACCCGTGACGTTTCGAAACATCCGGAGATAAGTTTTGTTCTTTTTGCTGCTTAAAATTTTAGAGTTCTTTTTTTCTTTTGCTTTAAAAAATTTGGAGATAATGACGTAGATCGTACAGCTTAAAATAATAATAAGTATCGCCCATATAATACGCTCGAAGAGCCCACTCTTTACGATATCCTCGAAAATATTCATGTTTATATTATAACATATTGTCTTTACGACGCGTAGTATGAGACATCGTTTATAAGTGGAAGAGTGCGCCCACGCCAACTAGCAGCAACAGAGCCCCTATTATCTATAGCAATAATAGTAGGGTATTCAACTATGTCATAGGTTTCGCAAAAATTCGAATCCCGGTCTGGATTCATTACTTCCAGTTCTTTGCCGGTTTGGCGATGAAAGTTTTCAAGCCATTCTTCAACGGACCTAGTGTAGTCTTGATTATCCCGATAAATACAAATTACTCGCATATTATTTCTTCTTTTTTTGTTCCTTTAGAATATTTTCAAAATCTTCTAGAGTTTTAAATTCACGAAAGACACTAGCAAACCTAACGTAGGCCACTTCGTTAACTTCAGCTAGAACATCGAGAACTGCTTCGCCAATTTGTTTTGAAGTGATTTGATCGGTATTATAACTATACAAAATCTCAGTAGCACGCCCCACTACATCTTCAATTTCGAGCTCAGAGTTGAAAAATTTACCAACGCTACGCTTAACTGCGAGGAGGAGTTTGTCGCGATCGTAAATCTCTTTGTTGCCACTGCGCTTAACGACTGTAAGCGGTGGCATTTCAATGCGCTCGTAGGTAGTAAAGCGACGGCCATCGGCGGCTTCACGACGACGACGAATCATTTTGCCATCCAAAGTCTCACGACTCTCTAGAACTTTACTGTCGCCGATACGGAAGTTGTGGTCCATGGCCATGCTCCTTGATTAAAATTTTTTCTTTTTACCACGTAGGCGCTCGCGAAGTGAGGGCGGAACATCCATTTCGTCATCGTCATTTGCGGTGATTGGCTCTGGAGCTGGTTCATTCTTGATAGAATCCCACATATTGGTTTTGTTTTCGACAGCAAAATCTTTAGCTTCTGGAGCTGGTTTGGTAGTCGGAGCTGGCTCCTCTACAGCTGGTGCTGGATCATTATTATTGAAATAATCAGAATCAAAGCCGGTGGCTACAACGGTGACAACAATTTCATCTTCTAGCTCTGGGCGGATAGAAGCACCAAAGATAATGTTGGCGTCCGGCGAAACCGCACCAGTGATAACCTCGGCAGCTTCTTGGACTTCACTCATAGACATATCTTGACCACCAGCTACAGAGAACAATACTCCACGTGCACCGTCAATCTTTACTTCTATAAGTGGCGACTCAACAGCTTGTTGTGCAGCTAGAACCGCACGGTTTTCACCAGAGGCACGGCCAATGCCCATCAGAGCGGAGCCAGCGTTTTTCATAATAGCTTTGACATCCGCAAAGTCTAGATTGATTAATGAATGTTCGGTGATGAGTTCGGAGATACCCTGTACGCCCTGGCGCAAAACATCGTCGGCAATCTTGAAGGTCTCTACAAGTGGGGTACGCGGGTCGATAGTCTGAAGCAGTCTATCGTTTGGAATTGTAATAAGTGCGTCAACTTGATGTGCTAGCTTATCGATTGCAAGATCTGCATTGGCACGACGACGGGCGCCCTCGAATGTAAATGGTTTAGTTGCTACACCTACGGTAAGAATATCTTTCTTACGTGACTCCTCGGCAACAATTGGGCCGGCACCGGAACCAGTACCACCACCGGCTCCCAATGTAATAAACACCATGTCGGCACCATCTAGTGCTTTATCGATTTCTTCCCTACCCTCTTCCGCGGCTTCACGACCTTTTTCTGGATCGCCACCAGCACCTAAGCCTTTGCCGATGTGAACTTTGACGTCTGCGGTAGAATGATGTAAGGCTTGCGCATCGGTGTTGATTGCTACGAATTCCACTCCAGTAAGGCCCACTTCCTTCATTCGTTCAACTGCTGAACCGCCGGCACCGCCGACACCTACAACCTTGATGCTTGCTTTGCTTTCCACCTCTGTCGGTTTGATTTCTGGCATATAATTTCCTCGCTTTTTATAGCTTCATTATACACCTTATTTGAACATTATTCAATACCTTAGAACTTGGAGAAAATTTTCTTCAAAAAGCCTGGCGATTTAATTTTGGGTAGTTTAGCAGACTTCTTGCTTGGCGCGAATTTTACAGAAGATTGTTCGGCGGCAAGGAGAGCGAGGCCAACCGCAGTGGCAAACTCAGGTTTTTCAATAGATTCAGATACACCGCCTAGGCCTTGTGGGATACCAATCTTAACTGAAGCTTCGAGGCATTTTTTGGCAAATAGTTCAACGTCACGCATCTTAGCGCCACCACCGGTTAGAACAATCCCTTCTGGTAGGCGTTGATCATAGTGGGCATTCTTGAGCTTCTTACGGATTTCAGAGAAAATTTCCTCAAGGCGGGCCTTGACTACCGCTTCAACCTCTTTGCGTTCAAAGGCACGTTCGGTTTTGCCTTCTTTGCCAATTCTGATGACTGGTGATTTATCCATATCAAAATCTCCAGTGACGAAGCGGACCTTGATTTCTTCGGCCATTTCGGGATCAATTGCTAGTACGATAGCAAGATCATTAGTAATATTGTTGGAGCCGGCCGGGACTACACCTACATATTGCAAATCGCCTTCTTCATAAACGGCAACTGACGTAGTGGCCGCACCCATGTCGATGACAGCAACGCCGTTTTCCCTTTGACGGTCCGTAAGGACAGCACGGGCAGCCGCAACGACGCCCGGAACAAGGCGCTCAGCCTTAACATCGGCAGCAAGAGTGGCCTTCTTTAGATTATCGCAATTCGGGGTAAGCGCAGAAACAACATTAGCACGAATTTCGAGGCGAGCGCCAGACATACCAAGAGGGTCTTTAATACCACCTTGGCCATCAAGAGCATATTCAAGTGGAACAACATCCAAAACATCACGGTTGGCCGGGATACGACCAGTGACGGCAACATCCTCGACGCGGTCGAGATCTTGGTCGTTAATTTCGTGTTCGACCGTACCGACAGCAATCATTCCTTCAGTCCTAGTGGATATTACCTGTGAACCGCCAATTGAAACAAAGGCAGAGCGTACTTCATAACCCCCCATGCGCTCAGCTTCACCTAACATTTTATCAATTGATTCGGCTGGACCAGTAAGATTAGCAGGTACACCTTTGCGCATACCGGCAGTTTTACCTTCATTATAGCCAACTATAGCGATGGCGCCATCTTTGTTAACTGTAGCAATAATAGCACGGACATTTTCCGTACCAACATCAAGGCCTGTTACGAAACGCTTATCGTTATCCATGCCTTTATTATATCATATTAATCGGAGTTTAAATAGTTTTTTCTAATTCGCTAAAGTAAGTACTTCATAGCCATCTTTAGTGACAAGAACGGTGTGCTCACAATGACAAGCAGTGGAACCGTCTTTTATTTTGACGGTCCAGTTATCTGATTGATCACAATAATTATCTGGTTTGCCAAGACAGCACATTGGCTCAATACAAATAGTGTCTCCTTCGACCAATTTGTAACCATGGCCTTTTTTACCATAGTTCGGAACTTCCGGTTCTTCGTGCATGGATTCCCCAATACCGTGGCCAACATAATTCTTAATAACTCCGAGGTGGTCCTTTTCGAGAACTTTTTCAACCGCAGCACCTATAGTGCCGATAGCGACACCTGGTTTGACTTGCGCTATTCCCTCCCACATAGAGGACTCGGTGACGCTGATCATTTTCTTAACAGCCGGGGAGGTTTTATCACCAACTAGCATCGTAAAAGCCGAGTCGGTAAAATAGCCTTTGTAATAGATATCCAAATCAAAAGAAACTTTGTCACCCTCTTCTAGCGGTTCGTTTTTTGGCGCTCCATGGACCAACTCGTCGTTAACCGAAATACAGATGGCACCTGGAAATTTGTCTTCTAGCATATCGTAAGCGACTTTAGCGCCGCGTTTGACTATTTCTTTGCGGACCCATGCGTCGATTTCTTTACCGGTCATACCGGGCTGGACATACTCCTTGAGATCTTTTAAAAGATTGCCAAGTATTTTACCGCCTTCACGCATGGCGGCGATTTTCTCCTCCACTTTGGAACGGGGGCTATTATTGATATTAATCATCTTATTCTCCGTATGATTTTTCAATTTCTTCGCCGTTTACGTCATCATTTTGTTCAGTGGCATCGGGATTTAATTCTTTAAATACGTCTACGAGACGGTCGGTGACTTCACCTTCTGTGCCCACACCATCAACGCGAACGATTGGTATTTTTTTGGCTTCCAACAGCGGTAGCATTGAATAAATATTTTGTTCAAACAATTCCCAACGTTGGTCGATACTGGATTTTTCTTTGTCGTCGTCACGTCCGCGTAGCTCGAGACGCTTGTAAAGTTCTTCCTTGGGAACCTCTAGGATAATTGCACCTTGTATTTTGCCTGGCATCTCTTTAAGAAGCCACTCGGTTTGAGCTGCATTGCGCGGGAAGCCGTCCAAAATCATATCGTATCCTTCGGCTTCGTTTATTTCAATCTTTTCCTGCATTAGTTTAATCACGTCTTCGTCTGGAATCATTTTGCCGTAATTAATAATACCGTCATATTTGCCAGTGTCGCGAATTGCTTGGCCCACCGACATAGTGCGCCATCCAAAGATCTCTGAGAGAGCCTTGCTCTGGGTTCCCTTACCGGAACCTGCTAATCCAAATATAATGATCATTTTTCTCCTTTACTAAATTATATCATATTTAACCTTTAAAAATCCCCCTTGCGGGGGGATTTTTATTTGAGCCCTAGTTTGATGCGTTCGGTCTTTTCTGCTTTACGCTCTTCGCGGATGATAGCTTTGATACGGCGTTCGCGCTTGGAAATAGGCTTGCTAAAACGCATTTGTGACTTCTTAAGTGGCATGATGCCACTCTGGAGAACTTTGCGATTGAAACGACGAATGATGTTTTCGTTTGCTTCGCTTTGATCTTTTCTAGTAACTTTAATTGCCATACTGGGGTTCATTATACCACAGAGAACAGAAAATAGCAAGAGCGGGCCTAAGCCGTAGGATCTGTAAGATTATAGCTCAAACGGACAAGGTCGCAAAGTTCATTTTCGGGGAGCTGATTGCCAGCAATAACTATTTCAATACCACCACGTCCAAAGTAGCGCGACTCCATCACTGATTCATATTTGCTCTCAAGCAACTTAGCGAGTTCCCTGTCGGTGCGAAGCTCAATAGTATGTTTGTTAATAACAAGAAAGGCTTTGTCGCTTTTATCTTTATAGTAGATGGTGCGTGATTTAGATTCGTCGGTGTCGTTTGGTTCGTTTTTTTCGGTATACTCGCCGATACCGGTTACTTTAAGAATGTCAAATACCATTTTAGTTCTCCGATGGAGCCTTCAACGTCGCTAAGGGCGCGGTGATTTTCTGGCTTAATATATTTTTTGTTTAGGGCATTTTCAAAATAAATTTTCCAGGCAGAAACATCGAGCATACGATAGTGCAGCTTCTTGTTAAATTCTGGCATTTCCCTTTCGATAAACTTACGGTCTTGATGAATGGAATTACCTGCAAGATATATTTCTTCGCCAAAGTGCTGATCGAGAAAGCCTAGGAGCGATTTTTCTACCTCTTTAGTTGACTGACCAGTTTTATTTTGCGCAATGAGGGCGTCGCGTGATTCGTGGTTCTTATCCCAAAAGTCGCCGACCATACGCTCTTTCATGAGAGATTCCGGAACTTTAACTACAGTTTCAAAACGAGCAATCTCATTAAGCTCCATATCTGTAGCAATGGCAGCAACTTCTAAGATGCGATCTTTGTTTGGGTCGAGACCGGTCATCTCTAAATCTATCCAGAGTAGTTTGGCGCGCTTCATTACATTTCCTCCGGGATATCAATGCCAAGAATATTGAGGCCGTGAATCATAGTATCTAAATAAGCTTGAACTATTTTAGCACGTCTTTGTTCTTTGTTTGAACCAGCGACAGGACAATTCTCGTAAAATCTCGAGAACTCTTGAGCAAGTTCGTAGAGATAGTTTGCGAGTTTATGTGGGGCCATTTCGACGATGGCTTCTTGCAAAATGCCTTTATATTCTAAAACTTTCTTGATCAAATTTTTTTCATGAATTGTGGTATCTGAGATTTCGTCAGCCGTGCCTTTCGATTTTATAGATGCTAAAATCTTCTTCGCACGAACGCAGGAATAGAGTAGATATGGGCCGGAGTTGCCAGTCATTTTGACTGATTCGTTGGGATCAAAGATGATATCTCCGCCCATTTTGTATTTTAAGAATGCATATTTAATTGCGGCAAGAGAAACTTTTTCATCGGTAGAATTGTAGGCTTCTTTTAGGGCAGTCTTCACAAGATTAATGACGTCGACAGCCTTCAGGAAGTTCCCTTTTCTCGAGGACATCTTAACATTGCCCGGAAGCTTAACGAGGCCATGAGTTAAGTGCGTGGTTTTTGCAACTAAGTCCGGGGCGTATTGTTCGACTGATTTTAAAACCACCTTCATATAATCTAATTGTTCGGAACCGGTAATAACAACGGATTTATCAAAATGATAATCTTTGTCTTTTTGAAAGATAAGACCAACATCTTTTGCCTCATAGGTAGGAACACCTTCTTTGTTGATAAACACGCGGGTGTGAAGTCCAAATCTTTCGCCTTTAAAGACTACGGCGCCATCAGAATACTCATAGACACCTTTCTTGAGCTCCTTCTTCACGGTTTCAAGACCTAAATTTGCGACGGACGATTCTGGATAGTATTTGTCGAATTTGACACCAATTGACGCATAAAAGTCTTTGAAATATTCGTAGGACAACTCGCGGCCTTTCCAGTAAAGATCAGATAGTGGAGTGCCGTGGATATCTTCGTTATTGATTTGATAAATCTGCTTGTTAAGTTCTGTGATTTTTTGATGAGCTTCTTCGTCATCATCATAGGCAATGGTACCCTCAACATAGCATTTACCCATATCTTCAATAGTGAAGGTATCTAGTTTTTTCTGAAGTAGAATATAAATAGTCTTGGCTACATGAAGGCCGACGTCACCACCAAAATTAGCACGGATTACTTTGGCGCCAGCTGATTCGTATAGGCGCGACAGGGCGTCGCCCATAATGCTGGTATAAAAATGCCCGGCGTGAAGGATTTTGAACGGATTAGGATCGCTGAATTCGGCAACAATGGTTTTACCATCGTATTCATTCATTCTTATGGAATCATCAAAGTTTTTGCATAAATCATTTATACTCTTCCATAGATAATCATCTGATAATGCAAAGTTTAAAAAACCCGGATGTGATATGTTTGCATTTAGTTTTTGATTGAGCTCTTCAGCGATTTGCATTGGTGGTTTGTGAAGTTCTTTAGCAAGTTTCAGGGGAGCATTTGATGAATAGTCGGCATCGAGATTATCTGGAGCGGAGGTGATTTCGGGATTAAAATCTAGGCCATAAAGGTCCTTGATGGCAATTTTAAGTTTTTCAGCGATTTCTTGCATACTATATATTATACCATATTCCCTATTGGGCGCCTAGGTTTGACAATGGCGAGCTTTGTAATTAAAATGAAAATATGAGCGAATATGAAAAACAACCCAATAATACAAATAATAATAGCGATATCCTGAGTAAAATGCCTTCTTTTAAGAAATGGCGAGAAAAACTCGCAAAAAAGGGAGAGGCTTCGCCAGAAGAAAATAAACAGTTTGATGCTTTTGTGGATTTTTTTAAAAGAGATAACGATATAAAGAAGTATCTAGTGGAGCTGTCGCCAAAGGAGCAGGAGCTTTACGGAGATGGGGTTATAGAGTATTCAGATAGACTATATGATGGCATTCGAGACATAAGCCGGAATATGGCAGTGATAATGCACAATTTTTATCAGTCTGATACTTTGGAACAACGCCTCGAACAAATTAAAACAGACGTGGTTGAGGCCGGTGCGAACCAGGAGAAACTTAAGCAGGTATATCAAAATGATTTTATTGCAATGGCACCGGATTTTAGCGACAGCGTACGAAAGGAAGCCATTGGTTATTATTATCGAAAGGACTTATCCGGTGTAGAGAAAAAAACAAAAAGCATTAATGAGATGTTACACCTTATTCATTCATCGATCGTGAATGACGAAACAATACTGCAATCACTGCCAGTGCTAAAATCTAATGATGGCGAATATGATAACCAAATTAAACTGTACGGCACAGAGGCCTCAAGAAATCCTGTAGCGGAAGAAATTTTTAATATACTAAAAGATGGTAATGAAGCTTATACAGATATTGTTTCCTTGCCGAACCGCACGTTAATGATGGTCCGTGATCGTGGGCATGCGTTAACTATGGATATAGGTAAGGATGTGAAGAGTGGCAAGTACTTTATTGATTATTTCGTGCCCAAGATTTGTAATGTCGACAAAGTCAATAAATTACCTGGGGTAAGGCAAGTGAAGAAGAAAGAAGGAGTTGACCAAGTACGAGAGTCTACGACCGGTACATTTAGTATCGAAAAAGAGAGTGACGTTGCAAAAGCTGTAGTAGATTTTATTGATATGGTGCCAACTGACGACGACATGCCTTATATCCAGAACCTAAAAAAGAGCGCCGATTAATCGGTGCGGTTGGTGCGGGTACAGGGAGACTGCTCTCCCCGGGCCCCACTCCATAGAAACTAAAAATAAGCGTAAACGCTTATTTTTACTTTCTCTGGTGCGGGTACAGGGAGTCGGACCCTGATCTCATCCTTGGGAAGGATACATAATAGCCGCTATACGATACCCGCGACTACTTTATTATATCATATTTTTGAGGGGGCAAATTGATATATTGGACAATCTTATTATCTTGCCCTTTTTATCAACCATTAATCATTGCTGGTGATAGCAATTAATTCGTCAAGATTACCGTTCTCCGTCAGTTCAGTAAAGCGACTATCAAATTCAGTAAATGGGACCTTGATGGAAACAAAATTTACCTCAGTATCAGTTTTATTTATTAATTTGACAAAATAATAACCATCTCCGCTCATAGAAATAAATCTACCGGATTGATGCCCGGGCTCAAGTTTAAAAGCTTCAGAAGCACGGCCACCGTCGATATTTTGATTAGAGACAAGGCCGCCGGTTTCCTGGTATTCAATGGCTGAACCTAAAGATGTGGCAACATCAGAGTAATTACCGCCATTAGATGCAAGCAATGATTCTACCTTGGCTGCTAGCTCATTGGCGTGCTCATCTATAGCGGTCTCGACTTTAACTTTGATAAGTGTAAGGTAAAGCATTCTTCTGTATTCTTCTTTATTAAGACCGAAGTTTTCACTAACAATTTTTAGGAAGCCCTCTTCACTACGATTGACGCCGCCAATGCTAAGGTGGCGATTAAACTCTGTGTCAATTTCTTCGTCGGTAATTTCAAGGTTTAGTTCACGTGCCATTTTAATAGCGTAGGTAAATTTTTCGGCCTCGGTAAGAGCTGAGCGTTTATACTGGGTACGTAGAATATCGAGGTTCCCTTCGTTGTCGACTTGGCCAGATTGTCGTTCAATACTGTTAATACTGCTACGATAAAGCATCAAATAGTCTGAAAATAAAACTTTTTCACCATCAATAGTCGCGGCTGGAACTGGAATAATTTTGGTAACACGAAAAAGCATTTCGCTCGTCATGCCAAAGCGATATAAAGCCAACCAGCCGCTTACTGTTAAGATAGCAATGACAATCATTGATATTAGAACCGTATTAATAACAATGCGATATTTAGTGAATTGTAATGGATATTTAAATTTGCGCCCACGCGCGAGAACCTCTTCGCGTCGTTCGTCGACTTTTTGGCGTTCGGTTTTTTTGTTGTCTTTCTTTGAGGGTAGTTTCATGATATAATATAAGTATAACATATTTGGCCCGGTGGCTCAATGGATAGAGCAATTCCGTCCTAAGGAAGAGGTTGTGCGTTCGACTCGCACCCGGGTCACCATGCTACAGTTAATCGCTTTGGCGAGTCGGACCTTCGGTGCGACTCGCACCCGGGTCACCAAATTCAAGCTATTATTGTTATATAATTCACTATATCTCGGGAGCTTCGTGGTGTGATAATCTACGATTATATCACACCACTTCGCCCCTACGGCGATAAAATCTGCCTCTCGGCAGATTTTATCTTTATGTCCCTCGATATAGTGAATTATGTAATATTAGCGGGTGTATTTTTCGTTGAGATCAGAGTAGTCGTAGAGCTCGTTGGCGTTGAACCAAAGGTCGATTTCGGCTTTGGCTTCTTCAATGGAGCCAGAAGCATGGACCAAGTTTGGCACGCCAGTGCCTTTAGCATCGGAATAACCGAAGCTCATATGCGAGTAGTCACCACGAATAGTGCCCATTTCTGCGGATTTTGGCTCGGTTGGACCGACAATTTTTCTAACCAGTGGTTGTGCCTCGACACCTTCTAGGACCATCGCAATGACTGGACCAGTCATCATATATTCAACATTGTAACGAAAGACTTGCTCACCACGACGGGTGATCATTTTACCGATGTCTTCATAGTGCATACGATAGAGTTTTTCATCCGGCATGACCATCTTCATACCAACGATTTTAAGACCGACACGCTCAAAACGTTGAACAATTTCACCAATAATTCCCCGTTGAACAGTGTCTGGTTTTAGCACTACCAAAGTACGCTGAATATAATCTTGTGATTTTGTCATTTTAAAAACTCCTTTGCTATATTATATCATATGTGGTTGAGGTTGAGATTTATTACGTGTTTTCACAATAAACACCGCCGGCCTCCATGCGATAAAGGACAGCAACGTTACGAGCATTAAGGGATCTTTTTGCATCTTCGCCGTCGCAGATAGCCTCGACCACGACAAGCATCGTGTAACTGAGTGTGTTTTCCTTAAAAGTTCCACTTTTTATACTATCAAGTTCCGGATTGGGGCAACGACGTTCGGTGGACGCACTGCACTTTACAACATTTAGATTATATCTTGGACCATCCGGATCAGCAAAGTTTTTGCCGAGATAACCCTCCATAAATCCATACCAACCAGTGTCGGAACCAATGATGCTATTAGTTTTTGTATTATCGACTTCTCCATCATCTTTATAAACAACAGTGATGGTTTTTGGTTCATCAAATAGTTTTTTCTCATCTCCAGAGCTACCCGGTAACGCCCCGCGAGAGTTGTTGGTTTGATAGTTCTTGAGTTCACGAATGAAGGTCATGACATCCGTGCGACGTTCGTTGTCGCGTTCGTCTGCCCATACACCGTTTAAGGCAATAAAAATTGCGGCAAAAATCGCACCAGAAATCGCAAGAACGAGCACAACCTCCACCATTGTAAAACCTTTAATTCTTTGTTTCATGGTTTTATTATATCAAAAAAATGGTAAAATTAAAGCATGCAGGTTGTGTTTTTAATTATGATGTTTGTGGTCGGTGCGTGCATAGGATCGTTTCTTTGCTGTGGGGCACGCAGAACTCGCGAAAAAGAACTTGGCCGAAAAAAACTCGGTTCGCGTTCGGTTTGCTTAAAATGTGGTCATAGGCTTAGTTGGTGTGAAAATATTCCGATATTATCGTGGATTATGCTACGAGGTAAATGTAGAAGATGCAAGGCAAGGATTGGATATCTTGAAATTTTTTCCGAAGTTGCGACGGCTATCATTATGACTCTGATTGCAACTACGATAGACACTACCAATGCCGGTTTAATCGATTGGTTGCTTTTTGGAAGCCTTTTTTTATTAACTAGTGCTTTGGTTTTTTTAGCCTTGTATGACGGAATGTACGGTGAGCTCCCGGTAGGCGTTTTGGGAGTGGCCGCTGCGTTTGCTTTATTATACTCCATAATAAGAATAATAAATGGCGAAATAGATGTTGTGGGCGCTATTATTTCGATGATAATCTTAGGTGGACTATATCTCGTATTGTTCTCTGGGTCAAGGGGAAAATGGGTTGGTGATGGGGACTGGATACTTGCTGGTATAATTGGATTTGCATTGGGCCAACCTTTTTATGCTTTACTAACACTATTTATTTCAAACTTTTCTGCATGTATCATTATGTGGCCATATGTTAGAAAATCCAAAAACCATAAAATATATTTTGGACCATTTTTGGTTTTTGGTTTTATCGTATCGCTTATGGTTATAAACTATGATATAATAAACATATGAAGTTTAAACTTGGTGATACATTGATTGAGGTTGCGCTTGCGATCGGTATTTTTTCGATGGTGGCAATTGCGGTAGTTTCGGTGATGAGCGGAAGCATGTCGAGTGCTCAGTCTGCGCTTGAGCTCACGTTGACAAGAGAAGAAATGGATGCACAGGCCGAGGCGCTTCGTTTCATTCAGACGTCATACATTGCGAGTGGAGACACGAGTCTTGGTAACAACACTAAATACGCTCAACTATGGCACGAAATTGCAGATAGAGCAAAGGAGCCAACTAAAGAAATTCTTGAATTTCACCCATCTTCCTGTAATAGTTTATATAGTGGCAGTAATCTTGATAGGCAAGGGGCTTTTGTGATCAATACGCGGAATCTTGGTTACAACATAGGAAACAGTTCATATAATGATACGATTTCTATAGACAGTATTATTATAAAGCCGCAAAACAACGGAGGCATTTTCAGCCCCGCAGCTACATTCCCAAGATTAGTTTTTAAGGAAAAAGACACGGTGAATGGTGGCTTTATCAATGATAATACTTTGTTAGATCGCGACAATACGCCCAATCTCGCTGCCGTTGAGGGTATTTATGTGGTGCCGGTTAGAGACAATTACACTACGACAATTGTGGACGGAGGAGAAGTTGACGATGCTGTGTCGGCCTATTATGATTTTTATATTAGAACCTGTTGGTTTGCCACTGGAGCTACTCGACCATCCACTATCTCTACAGTTGTTCGTTTATACAATCCAGATGCATTAGCAACTTATGATTTCAAGGATACCATAGTGCTTTCATTTGCTCCAAACGATTCGGATAGTGCGATTAAGGTTGATAGGGTAATGGACTCCATATCTCTATTCCCTGGTGAAACCATTACACTCCCAGGAGAAGAAGAGACTTTTACTCGTACTGGGTTTGATTTTGTGGGGTGGAGCACGAAGCGCAATAGCACGCCAGAAGAAACTCGGGCTGGCATAGTGAATGGTACGGCTGGTTTTTATACTTACGGCTCCCAGTTTACAGCACCGACGCGTTCACGCTCTGGTAGAGTAACACTTTACGCAATTTGGGAAGCGAAACCATTTAGGATTCGTTTCACGTTTAGTCCAAATGGTGCCGTAAATGCCGCTGGAGAGCCATTACAAAAGAGCGACCAGGTGATTGACGGTGTCACGGTTGGCTCTACTGTTACGATTAAGAATAATAACGAGCTCGTTGATGGTGACGATGTATTTGCAAAAGAAGACTTCTTCTTTGGTGGTTGGGAAGACCAGAGTACACACGAAGTATATAATACGACAAATGCCTATGAGTACACTATTACGAAGTACGGCATAGAGAAAATAGACGAGGGCGGTGAACTATATGTTGAATTAGTGGTCAATCTTAATGCAGTATGGAAGAAGCCATTTACGCGATTGTTTTATGAGGGCACAAAAATCGATCCACAGGAGTGTAGCCCTACTAGGGGTTGTTATATAACAACGCAGACTCCGTCCGAAATTGGCTTAATATTTACCAACTGGTGTACCAAAAAAGTGACCAATTATGTTACATGCACAGGCAAGACTTATCTGCCCGGTGATTATTACCCAGCAATCTCAAGAGACACAAAGCTATACCCGACTTGGAAACTTGAGGAATTCTGGGTGGATGCAAATATTTATGTAAATTGCGAAAAGCTCCAATCCGGTAAGGAAGGATTTAATATAAAAACGTATATTGATGGCCAGGAAGTCGATAGGTCTAGGCATAATGAAATCTTTAATGGAACTAAGATTAGACTTACTGATATCGATTTCTATCAACCAGTAGAATTCAGTAGACTAGTACGAATTGAATTCTATGACGTTGAAGGATACCATATAGTAAATGAAGATACAATTTGCGAAAAGATGCCAGAGAAATCATATTGTTCAGCGCATCGAGAGGACGGAATGCTAGTGGTTGAATTAACTGTTTATAATATTCCGGATGGAGCCGATTTAAATTCCACCAACCAATACGCTATTGATGTTGAGCCGCATTGGGTTTCTGATGAGCCGATGGCGTTAGAGGAAGGTGTTAAAGTATGTAGCGATTTGGAGTGGGAACCTCTCACTGAGCCCGAAGAAGAACCTGCTGTTGAGCCTGGAGAGTAGGATTATTAGTTTTTTATTTTGCAAGACGTTTATTTGGTCTCGGAATGATATTTTTCGTGGATATCACGCAGGTGCGCATCAGTAACATGGGTGTAGATTTGGGTGGTTGAAATATCTGCGTGACCAAGCATCGACTGAACGCTACGAAGATCCGCACCGTTCATGAGGAGGTCAGTAGCAAAGGAGTGTCTCAGTGTGTGCGGCGATACATGTTTAGTGATACCGGCAAGACGAGCATATTTTTCGACAATCCTTTCAACACTACGAGCGGTCATGCGGCGATAGTCACCAGTTGTATCGGCGGTTTGGAGATTGCGTGAATTATTGAGGAAGAGAGCCGGCAAAGAATCAGTGCGGGCGTCGAGATAATCTCTCACTCGGTCGGCACAGGCTTGCGAAATAAAAATAGGACGATCTTTGGAACCTTTGCCGCGCACCATAAATTCGCGACGTTCGAGATTGATTGAGTCGCGATTAAGACCCACGAGCTCTGAGACACGGAGTCCACCAGAATATAGCAACTCAATGATGGCGCGATCTCTCAAGCCTGACTCTGTGGATAGGTCAATTTGTTCGAGCATATCTTCAACTTCGTCATAGTGCAAAAAAGTTACTTGCTTTCGTACGACGTGTGGTAGTTCTACTAGCGACGGATCCAATGATTTAATTTCACGACGTGCAAGATACTTAAGAAAGCCTCTTAATGCTATCAAGTGGTAGGCTTGAGTGATAGTTTTTAAGTCCTCTTCGCCGTTGGATGTGCCGTAGCGATTGAGCTTGAGCCGATAGCGCCTGAGCAGTTCCCTTGTGATGTCACTGGCTTTGACGCTATCTTTGTTGAGGATTTCGCTGGCGATTTCGTAGAATCGTTCTAAGTATAGGCGATAGTTCTCGATAGTTTTCTTACTACGCCCTGCTTCTATTTCAAGGTGTTCCAAAAAGTCTTCAATGAGTTCCAGTATATCCATACCGTAAGGTATTAAAATTAGTCAGAATCGCCGCAGTAGATACTGGAGTTTTCTAGACGATACAAGACGGCAAAATGACGAAGTTCTGATTTGACAGCACGCTCGCCGTCACACTTGGCCCCTGGGATAATATAGATTACGTGTGCCTTTAATGGATCATCGCCTTGAATCGTAGCGTATTGAGTCGAGCCATCAACATCGAAATGAAGACTACTATTGCTCGATAAGTTCGCAATGCTCGTCGGTTGCAAATTAGCGTTTGACGCCGTCGCCCAGTTTTCTGTAATGACCATATTATATGCAAAACCATCTGGATCGATGAATAGGTTTTGGTTGTCTGCTACTGAGTCGGTCGTATTGAGGTAGTTTCTGATAAAACTACAGGCGGTGCTACTGCTACAATCCGTCGGAAAACCTTCATCGTTGTCTGCAAATCCGATGGTACCCGGCCCAGGAAGATTATTGCGCCTAGACTTGTTGTTGGTTTGATACTGCACTAGAGCACTCTGCACGCGAGACATTGCTTGGCGACGCTCGGTATCGCGCTGGCCAGCCATAGCCTGCGGTAGGACGAAGAAGACCATTAAGAAGATAAGACCGGCAATTGCGAGCACGAGCACAACTTCGATAATCGTAAAGCCTTTCTTTTGTTTTAATTTGTTGCTCATTGAATTAATCCTTTCTTTTTGCTTATTCTTATATTATCACATAGAAACTGAATTGACAAGTGAATAAATTGGCAAAAGTGTGCCACCGACCACAACGCCAATAAGTCCTGCCATAACAACCATAAGAATTGGCTCAATCATGGTAGAAATGTTACTGATTTTCTCATCTAGCTCATTCTCGTAGACCTGAGCCGCCTTGCCAAGCATTTCGTCAATTTTACCAGATTGTTCACCGATACCAGCCATTTGCGGGATGAGTGGGAGCATATATTGTCTTTCGGCGAGCGATTCGGAAAGTGGCTTGCCACCTTTAATGAGAGCGAGAGACTCTCGGAAATCTTCTTCGACGACAATATTGTTAATAGCATCAATCGAAATTGTAATGGAGTCTAGCAATGGAACACCAGTAGCAATCATCATCTCGGCAGTACGCGCAAAACGTGAAACATAAAGTTTGCGAAAGAGACCACCAAAGATGGGAACACGTATTTTAAACCAGTCAAAGGTACGACGGCCCCATGGTGTGGAACGGAAGGCGTAAAAAACACCGCCAATCACCGACACAAGTATAATAAGAACTAGCCACCAGTACTCACCAAAGAAATTAGTCATACTGACGAGTGCTTGGGTAAGAGCTGGCAGTTCACCACCCATATCTTGGTATAAACTCTCTACTTGTGGGACTACCGCAATCATCATGAAGGCAAGTACAGCTATAATAACAAATAAAATAATAGCTGGATAGACGAGAGCGCCTTTGATTTTGCTCATCATGGCAGCATCTTTCTCGTCTTGATCAGCGAGACGTTTCAGAGCGAGATCCAAAGTACCGGAAGCTTCACCAGCTTGAATAAGGGCAAGATAGACGCCGTTAAAAACTTTTGGATGGTCAGAAAAGGCCTCATAGAGACTCTTACCTGATTCTACTGCAGTGATGATTTCTTCAGCGACTTCTTTCATACCTTTACTTTGGGTTTGTTCTGCGACAGTACGAAGCGAGGCGGATAGTGGGAGGCCGGCGCCAATTAAGGTAGAGAGCTGACGAGTGAAGATAATACGATCTTTGCCTCTAACACGTTTAGTCATTTTAACAAATGGGTCGTTGGCGCCTTCTTCTACGACGCTGTCCGGGATGTAACCCTGTTCGATTAGAAGTTGCCCAGCAGTTTGTTCGTTCTCGGCCTGGATGCTCCCCTTAACAATCTTGCCGGTGGATTTATCTTTGGCTTTATAGTTAAAACGCTTCATCTACCCCCTCACAAAACGGTTTAGTTGATTGATATCTACGGCATATTCACGAGCAGAATCATAACTGATGACATTAGTACGGACAAGTTGGGCAAGAGTTTTATCCATAGTCTGCATGCCTTCGGAAGCACCGGTTTGAATGGCGGTATCGATTTGATAAGTTTTACCTTCACGAATAAGTGCGCGAATACCGGCATTGGCAATCATGATTTCGGTCGCAGCTACACGGCCGCCATTTATGGCAGGGACGAGGCGTTGGGAACAAATAGCCATTAGCATATTGCTAAGCTGGGTACGTACCTGGGGCTGCTGGTGAGATGGGAACACGTCGATAATACGGTCAATTGATTGTGCAGCAGAATTGGTATGGAGCGTTGCGAAGACTAAGTGGCCGGTTTCAGCAATAGTAATAGCGGCTTGAATTGTTTCAAGGTCGCGCATCTCGCCGATTAGAACTACATCTGGATCCTCACGCAGTACAGAACGCAGAGCGGCGCCAAAGCTAAAAGTATCGTAGTGCACTTCCCTTTGTGCCACAACCGAACGTTGAGATTTGTGTGTAAATTCAATTGGGTCTTCGATAGTAATAATGTGGCAAGATTTTTCGTGGTTAATTTTATCAATAAGCGCAGCAAGAGTAGTAGATTTACCAGAGCCCGTGGGGCCAGTGACAAGCACTAAACCACGTGGATAATCGGCAAACGTTTCAACAATGGTCGGCATACCGAGTTCACTGATGCTACGAATTTTATTTGGAATGAGACGAAAAGCGGCTGCCATTTTGCCGCGTTCATGAAAGGCATTAACACGAAAACGCGCAATATCGCCAAAAGCAAAGGAATAATCGAATTCTTTGTCTTTGAGGAAAATTTTCTGTTGCTCTTCATCGAGAGTTGCAAAAATAAGATTTTTGATTATTTCGTCGGTTAGTGGCGTATAACCACTAACCGGAACCAATACTCCATCAACTCTGAAGATTGGTGGCAGGCCATATTGAAGGTGAATATCTGAGGCGCTGCGCTTAACGCATTCTTCCAATAACAATTCGATTTTTGGCCCACTATTTTCCATAATTTCATTATACCATATTTACGACAAATCCGATGCTACACGATTAACCTCATCAATTGTTGTCATGCCAGATAGAACCTTTAATATACCATCTTGGCGCATTGTGATGGTGCCTTTTTGACGGGCGAGGCGCATAATTTCAGCGGCAGTGGCATGAGTAGTAATAAGTTTCTGGATGTCTTCATCAACTTCAATCGTTTCATATAGGCCGGCGCGACCTTTATATCCACCTGGGGTTTCTTTGGTATCCATGCCTTTTGCTAACATATAGTGGTCATCATTCTTCACTGGCAACCCTGGATAACCGAGATCCTCGCTGATGCTGGCGACATCAGCTGGGGATGTTGGCAAAATATCACCCACAATAGAATTAATACTTTCGGTTTCGATATCCGACGATTGATACATTTCATGTTTTTCAGTAACACGACGTACCAAGCGCTGACCAATTACTACGTTAAGTGTAGAGGCAAGAAGAAATGGCTCGATGCCCATATCCAGTAGACGGGGCAGAATACCAGCAGCAGAGTTAGTGTGGAGAGTACTAAACACTAAGTGGCCAGTAAGGGCGGCCTGCACGGCAAGAGAGGCAGTTTCGGAATCACGAATCTCGCCCACCATTACTACGTCAGGGTCTTGACGGAGGATAGAGCGGAGGCCGGAGGCAAATGTAAGTCCTGCATCAACGTTGACTTGAGTTTGGTTGATGCCATCCATTTTATACTCGACTGGGTCTTCTAGAGTTACAATATTTATTTCTACAGATTTGATTTGTTGAATCAAAGCATAGAGGGTAGTTGACTTACCAGAACCAGTAGGGCCGGAGGTCAGGATCATCCCATTTGGTTTTTTAATACCTTCGAGTACAGTACGCAAGGCACGGCCGGCCATGCCCATAGACTTAATATCCATAGTGGTGCCGGTTTTGTCTAGCAAACGAATAACGACCTGTTCACCCCACGTAACTGGGGCAATAGCAATACGAAGATCAATTTCTTTATCATCAACAAGCACGGTAAACTGACCATCCTGTGGGATACGGTGTTCATCGATTTTGAGATTGGATAAAATTTTGATACGTGAAACAAGAGCGGGGGCGATAGTCTTTGGCAAGTCCATGATTTTACGGAGTACACCATCGATGCGACAACGGATTATTAATGAGTTTTCGAGTGGCTCAATATGAATATCCGATGCTTTGGTACGAGCTGCGTAGCTTAGAATTGTTGTTAAGGCTTTTGAAATCGGCGAATCTTGGACAATAGTCTTAACATTACTCTCCTCTTTCTGGGTGGCTTCGGCATTGGTTTGTTTAACGGCTTCAGTGACGCCAGAGAAGTCGCCGTGGTTTTTTTCAATCATTTCGCGGATGCCATGCTCAGAGGACATCCAAACACGAATCGGCTTATTCACGAGACTAGAAAGGTAGTCTGTGAGCTGAACATTAGTAACATCGCTCATGGCGACATTTAGCATGCCGTCTTTTTCGCCTAACGGAATAGCCTTGGAACGGACTTGGGCTTCGTAGGGTATTTTCGAGAGGATATCCTGATCGATGGTGATGTTTTTGAGCTCAACATACGGTACGCCAATAATGATGGCCGTAGCATGGGAAATCATGTCTTCATTTACAATATTGTTTTTTTCGAGTTCAGAAAGAACAGATTCGCCCTTTTGTTCGGCTTCTGTTTTAGTTTTTAAAACAATGTTGCTGTCCGCCAGGCCTTCAGAAATCAACAAGCCGATGATGCGCTCTTCGGCGGCCTTAGTCAGTGTCGCCATTCTCCTCCTCGTCTGGAGTTTCTTCTTCGTATTCTTCTGGCAAATTTTCTGGTGTTATATAATTATCGTCTAAACATTTACCGTTTTCATCGTACCTAGTACATTCGCCAATGTACACTTCTACAGTTGGATTGACGGCGCGAAAGTTAAAAGTTTCGATGTCTGGCTCTACGAGTGTGGTGTTAATTGAGCTGTCTAGTGTTTTGAAGCTAACATCCTGCAAGGCTGGAAGGACAACATTAGTGACAAAGAAGCCGGCGACAATTCCTGCAATGGCGGCAATGACGGCAGTGGCCAAGTCTGTTTTCATTTATTTTCCTCCTACTCTAATAGTTTTTGTCGTTTCGACGAGGCTGGATGGAGACGTATAATAGGCTGTAGCTTGAGCTTGCAACACAAGTGAATTTGTTCCGCCCCATTCGATGGTGGCGCGTTCAACGTTAAATTCACGAATGGACCGTTCGATATTACTCAGTACACCACGCGTAGTGGCAACATCAGATTCTACCGATAGACGAACCGAAAGAGCTTCAAGCTTGTTACCAATGGAAACAGAACCATAATCCCCAGTTGGGCTAAGGGATTCTGGTTCCCAGTGAGACAAAATGAATATTTTATTCAAGCTAGACAAAAGTGCTTCTTCATTTTTGAAGGCTGGGAGGGCATCCGGGATAACACGAAGGGCAGAACAGCTTTGGATGAGCTCACTCGCGACTTTAATATCATCACTAGTACCTTCCGTGGAAGCAATGTCTAGAAGAGTTTGCATCTCGTCATAGGTATAGGCTTTACCAGTAAGTGTGTTAATACAGCTAGAGCTATCTTCTTTTGGAACAGAACTGAGCGCTTCGTTTGCTGCCATACCTTCAAGGATTTTAGAGCGGAGCGTATTTGGAACTTCGGAAACATTGATTGAGTCTGGATGACATTTTTTTAATTCGTCATCTGTGTAAGTGTCACCTGCCGGTTTTTTACACACACCGATATTTTTTATAGTATCAGAGTAATTAACAATAGCCTTATCTTGTTCAGCGATTACTTTGGCATTAAAGGAGATTTGGCTGGTAAAATGCTGGACAAGTGCAATTGCAGCACCAAGGAATAGCCCTGCACCTATTACAGCAAAGATGGTGTATTGCTGAGCTTTTGAAATTCTTGCGCGTTTACCGATTGCAACTTCGCGTGCCATTATCGACCTCCATTCGTTGAACTATTACACGCAGCATCACCTGGCTCGCAGTCGGCCGCGCGTTCACTAAACATGTTTTGAATTTGGACATAAGAATCGGTGACATTGCGACGGCCAAGTGGAGCAACGGCTATTAGGTGATGGTTGGCTGCGCTGAAAACCTCTGGATTAAGTGTGATCGTGGCGGAAAATCTGAGTACTAATTCACCAGTAGCGCCACGACCGTTGGATGAGTCACTAATTCTAATACCCTCTATGCCGTCCGGGACAAGGAGACAGTCGTTGTTCTTATTTTCCCAAGTAATTCCTCTGTTTTTTTCATCTTCAATGCCATAGTACGTAGTACAATTACTGACAAAATGTGCAACATTTGAGATGTCGCCATCTATGGTCATGTATGGCTGATCTTCATCTTCTTCTTCTTTGTACCATTCTCCAAATTGTGGCGTGCGCCAAATTCTAACGACGTCGTTGTCGTCATATTTTTCGAGAATGTAACCTTCTGTGGCGTCGGTTTCATTATAGATTTCTTCTCCATCCTCGTCAAGTTTAGGTTCATAAGATGGGTTGCAGCCTTCACCTTTAATGAGCCAGTAGGCATAAGCACCCTTTTCTATATCATAAAAGCTTGCGCCATCGCTACCGTTTTCAATAATGCAGTAAGCTGGGATTTCGGCCCCTTTTCTGTCCACATATGAACCGTAATCGTAACGCATGTATTGCATTGATTTTTTGAAAGAGTCGAGGACATTGTAGTCGATGTATGGTGGGTTGCCGGCGTTGGCTTGAGCATCGAAAGATATAGTTGGGCTCTCACCGCTAAAGTTAATACCTAGCTCGGAAATCTTGATGTAGTCAGCGCCAGTTGGCAATAGAGCACTGAGGACACTAAAAGTGCGTGAAAGGAGTTTTTTATTACCCGAAATAGCTTCTAGGTTACTGAGCTGGTCTTTAACGGTAAGAAAGTCGCCCAGGTCACTGTAGCTATTAATTGTTGTAGATAGATTTGCGATAGTGTTGCTTTTGCCGTCAACAATGGCTTGTTGGCCAACTGCAATAGTGGCAAATATTAACGAAATTGCAACGCTGGCTGAGGCGACAATGATACAGAGGAAGAAAATAAAGTTACGAAGTTTTAGCGCTTTAATCATCTCATCTTTGATGTCGGGGACGAGATTTATTTCACGACCAGCGGGGTGTTTATTTATTTTATCTTGAATGCCAGTTTTGATTTGCTCAAAGTTGGGCAAATTTATAGTGCCCGGCTTAGCCGATTTAGCGCCGCCTTTTTTTCCTTTGGTAATATTTTTCAATTTATCAAGTATGTCAGCCATTAGTCATTACTCCTTTCGGAAAGTCCAATTGCTACAGCAAATTCAGAAGCTACTGGACCGAGAGCTCGTTGTTGTTCTTCTGTGGTGCGAACCGATTGCCAAGGGTTACCCTTCATGGCGGGAATGTTGGTCTTGGCTTCAATATACTCTGGAAATAGCGGGATCATGCCGGCGTAGCCGGATAGTACGATTGCGCCAATCTTACCGCCAACATATTTAGTTTGGAAGAAACGAACCGATTTAGTGAGCTCGGCAGCGTAACTATCAAGTGGTGCACTAAGAACTTTAAAGACTTGGCCTTCGATTTTATCTTCGGCAAGACCAAATTTAATAATGAACTGACGAGCTTGATCTTCGCGAACGCCAAGGCTGCCAGAAAGAGTTTTGACAAGCATTCCAAAACCACCCGGAATTGAACGAACTAAGCGAGGTTGGCCTTTGAATATAATTACGAGATCGGTAGATTTTTCACCGAAGTCGACTATGAGATTCCCGTCTATTGCACCAGGGATAGCGAGCGAGCGAGCCATGGCGAGTGGTTCCGGCTCCATGGCAATGACATTCAATCCGGTTCTTTCAATAGTTTCTAGAGATGCCTCAGCATATTCTTTAGCAATTGAGCTTACTAGAATTTCGGTTTTGGCAGGGTCATTAGGACTGAGACCGAGCACAATATAGTCAGTTTTAGCCTCACTCATGGGCATTGGAATATATTTATCTATTTCATATTTGAAAGATTTAGCGAGTTCGCGTTCTGTCAAAGTATCAGTCTCGACGATAGAAGTGTATGTTTTGCTGGCCGGAAGTCCAAGCGCAACATTCTTCGTTCTAATACCGGCCTGTTGAACAGCACCCAAAATGGCCTCGCCGAGACGTTTACGGCCAAGATCACTAGTGTCAGCTGAAACTTTTTCTTCGATTGGAACGTAGGCATATTTAGAAAGAGCCCAACCGCGCCTTTCGTCACCAACAAGTTGTACGATACGCATCGAATTGGTCCCAATATCAAGCGAGAAGAAGTCGCCCACGCCATGTAATAGATTCATACCTTTATTATAAGCGGTTTGGTATGAAATTGCAAGATTTTTTTGATTTATTTTTCAGCTAGTTTTAGCCAATAGAATCGTTCTTTGTTGCCATGTTTACCAGACAGTTCATTGTCGTGCTTTTTGACGATTACAAAGCCGTTGTTTTTCGCCCAAAATTCAAATCCTTTAATAATGTCGCGTCGGGTTGTTTCATTTTTGACAATACCTTTCGTGAGTTG
This sequence comes from uncultured Candidatus Saccharibacteria bacterium, assembly GCA_946414345.1. Classification (GTDB taxonomy): domain Bacteria; phylum Patescibacteriota; class Saccharimonadia; order Saccharimonadales; family Saccharimonadaceae; genus Nanosyncoccus. The sequence continues at coordinate 33,172 of CAMKOB010000010.1, forward strand.
GTTTGGCCTTGCTTCAAACTGTGGTTTTAGCATAACAATAAAATCAGTGGAATTGGCAGCAAGATGTGTTTTGGCATATTTCAGAATTTTAGTAAGGCTAATGAAGGAAACATCTGCAACTATGACATCTGGGCTTGCTTCAAAATTAAAAATATCGGTTTTCTCGTGGAGTTCGATTCTTGGATCAAAGCGCAGAGGAGCAATCATTTGATTAGTCCCCTTCTCTACTGCAATTACTTTTTTGGCGCCATTGTCAAGAGCAAGCTTAGTAAAACCGCCCGTAGACGAACCAATATCCAAGACAACTTTGTTCGTAAAATCAAAATTGAAGGCGTGAACTGCGCCTTCAATTTTAAGATAGCCTCTATTTACGACGTTCGCGGTATTCATAAGTGTCAGTGTCCACCGATACGATGTCGCCTTCTTTGATAAACGCTGGTACCTTGATGACCACACCAGTCTCGAGAGTAGCGTCTTTCATGACGGAACTCGTAGTGTCGCCTTTAACCGCGGTCTCGGTATAAGTGACAGCAAGCCAGAGATTCTTAGGAAGTCGCAAATTGATGGGAGTACCATTATAAAACTCAATTTCCATTTCGTCGCCATCTTTCATGAAATCCTTGGAATCACCAACCATTTCGGCGAGAAGTTCATATTGCTCAAAACTCTCTGGGTCCATAAAGTAGAACTTTTCGTCGTCACGATATAGGTATTGGACTTTGCGCGTGGTAACTTCAGCGGGCTCAATTTTTTCTTGGCCTTTGAAAGTCTTCGGGAGAAGCGCGCCCGTGATCAGGTTTTTAACCTTGACATTCACGATGGAACCACCACGGCCCATAACTTTTTGAGAATATTCTACCACCTTATACGGCTGACCGTCTAAAGTGATAAGGGTGTTTTTCTTTAGATCTGTTGGTCCGTACATATTACTCCTTGATTATTAATTGTTAGCCACGAATGGCAAAAGTGCAATATTGCGAGCACGCTTAATCGCAACAGCAAGTTGACGTTGTTGCTTGGCACTAAGGCCGGTTTTGCTCATTGGCTCAATCCGGCCATAGGCATCAATATATCGCTGAAGTGTTTTTACATCACGATAATCGAAGTATAGATTTGGATCATTCTTGTATCTTTTCATTGTTTTCCTTCTTCACATTTTTCTTAATTAAAATGGCACCTCACTAAGATCAACTTCTTCTGGGATGTCATCTGGAATATCGGCGGGTGAATTATTCGACGAGCTGGATGCCGGTGCACTCGTGGTATTTGGACCGGTGTTGCCACCGTTGATGAAGTTGAAATCTTCAACAACTATCTCGGTACGGGAGCGCTTGACGCCATTCTTGTCTTCAAAGCTATGTTGGCTGAGTCGGCCAGACACAAGGAGGGCAGAGCCTCTCTTGGCATATTGAGAAATGATTTCACCTGGTTTGCCCCAAGCGGAACAATCGATGTAGGAAACATCTTCTTTGTTTTCGCCACTCTGGTCGCGATAGACGCGATTAACAGCAATAGCAAAACTGCAAACAGAATTGCCGCTTGAAGTGCTCCTTAACTCTGGATCGCGGGTAAGATTACCGGCGACAATAGCTTTTGAAAATCCGCGCATATTTTATGCCTCCTCTTTTGCTTTGGTTTCTTCTTTTGGCTCTTCTTTGGCCTCTTCTTTGGCTTCGGTAGGCTCATCTGTGGACTTAGATTTCAGATACTCCTCATAGCGAGCCTTGCGAACGTCGGTCTTGACGAGCATGGCGCGAAGGATTTCATCTGTGATGCCCATGACCGCAGCGAGTTTGTTGGGAGCCTCAGCTGGAAGCTGGAGGTCATAGTAATAATAAATGGCAAAATCTTGACCTTTGAGGCGATAAGCAAGGCGCTTTTTGCCTTCTGGCTCGATTTTAACAATTTTACCACCATTGGTTTCGATAAGGTTTTTAACCTTATCAAGAGCTGGATCCAGATTCGTTTCAAGATCTGGATGATATAGAACTGTTAGTTCGTAATCTTTCATGTTACTCCTTTGGTTAAAGCAAACACGGTTCTCCAACAGTTGACCTGTTTGCTGAGCTAATATTGTGGTGATATTATAGCACAGATGTCGCAGAAGCGCAAGAGAATAATCTGTCTTTTATATTAGACTGATACTTTGAAATTTGGCGATAGCGCTTTACAGGAGTGGTGGTTTGAGGTCTACGCACTTGGAGGCATTAAGCAACGTATGCTTTTGCCACCATGCTTGCTATTCTCGAAGGTGCCCGGGTAGACAAATGTGTCAGTAAAATAAAGATAATAAGCATCATAATCACTCTCTGCCGTAGCCGTCCAATAATAACCGCGATTTCCACGGCTATAGATTGTGGCGCCGTCTGCTACATGACCAGAGTAAGTAAGATTATTCGGAAAAGCCCTCATTGTTTTATCTATTTGATTCGCTTCTTCTTCTACATAATAAGCATCCGCGATACTTTCATGGTTAACTGGAGCAATACCATTATTGATACCCCCCACAATAAGTGCCCAAAAATCATTGGTGGATTGGTCATTATTGTCGCCGCCTCGTGGTAGTCTCCAACCTTTAGGACAAATAGAGGTGTTCGTTGCATTGGAACCAATAATATTATCCAAAAAAGTAGTGTTGGCTTTGGCGGCGGGCCAAGAATAATAGTTACCATAACCGTAGACATTTTGTTTTCTGTCGGTCATATTGGAGATAGTAGTATTTGGGTTTATTGTTGCGTCCGTATTAGTATTATCGTTGCGATATCTTGGTATACGAACTCCCGCATAGTCTTCTTGCAAAATATCTACTGTGGCAGGAGGAACCATTGTGCCAGCATAATAGATAGAGTTGGGTACTGTGGCATCATATCTTCCAACATTTGCCTCAAAATTATCCGTTTCTGGATTGGCTAGACCAACAAACTGCCCGCCATAGCCCTGAGCTAATACACCAATACCATTGTCTGAATTGGTGTTGTTTAGCCTTAAGTTCTCAATCATCCAACATTTGCCGTCAGCAAGTTTAGCCACTGCGTAAGTATCGTTGTCGCGTAGATCTGTAAGTGCTGTTACTGAACCTATTGGCATCGCGGTATTATTTGGACAAGTCCAATCTTGCAATACGCCAGCTGACGGCACCCAAACAGCATAGAGCGTGAGGCCTTCATTCGGTGAATTATAGTGGCCTGCAGTAAATTCAATAGTTTCATTTGGACCATAGATGCGAGCATTAGGATTAGACTCACTTCCCTCACCTATTACATAGTCATAGGCATCAGACCAACCAGCGAAGCCGTAGCCTTGGCGCTTGAAATTAGAAACCCATAATTGCGCCGACGTATCGCTAGAGGATATTCTTTGATCACCCATAGTATCCTCTACTAGGTTGCCGGCGTTGGGGAAATAGCCTATATAGCCAGAGTTTGTGGTCTGCGAGCTATTTGGTATGTTGGTAGACGGATGAACTAAGATGTATTTGACCTTGCCAATATAACTGTCGGCGGGTTGAGACGCACTAATAGCCACGGCGTAGGTAGTTTTGAAGCTAGAGGATGATTCTGTGTTATTGGCTAGAACTGCTACCTTAGTAGCAGCATTGGGCACTACGTGATAATTTAAAAATGAACCGTCGGAGTCGCTAAGGATGGTTGGCGCATCGGTGCCGGATATCGGAGTTAACCTCATTGCCCAGTTGGAGTTAGTAGTGCTAGTGCTGGTACCAGTTGGAATGGCAAGGCCAGTATTGGTGCCTAACAACGTGGTAGCGCCATCCGTTTCCCCAGTAAAACCTACAGCATAAACGGCATAGCCATTGCTATCATTGCAGCTTACATTAATTAATGTTTCGCCAATATCTGCAGTATATGAACCGCTTTGGACGGTCGCGATATGAGCTTTGTTTGATTCTATGGTACTAGACATAGTACAAGTGTTGGCTATCGTAACGCTAGCAATGACATTAGTAGATTCGGCACTAGCGCTGGTCATAGTTGGCGTTTTTGACAAGACAAATGCGGATAGAATTGCGAACGCCAACATTATAACTATGAAAATACGATTCACCCTCATAGTTAATTCTTGGTTTTTTAACCTTGTTTTGGCAGTGTTTAATTCAAAACGCACGACCTTCCCTCTTGTGTTATTTTTATTATAACACAAGAAAACACAAGAAGAATTATTTTTAGTCTTGAGATTTATATTTACTGCGCTAGGTTGTCAAACTCATCCATAGAGGTAATTAGAAGATCGCGCGGCTTATTGCCGTTTTGCGGACCAATGACGCCAATCTCTTCAAACCAAATAGCAAGACCAGATACGAAGCCGTGACCCTTACCGAGATATGTTTGAAGCATGGCTGTGCTGAATTTACCTTTACTTAGGCTAATTTCGACAGCTTTTCTGACAATTGGGTCTTGGGGATCGAATCTACGGCCAAGGTCGCCCATACCACCGATATCACCACCGGTCATGCCTTTAATGGCGACTGGCTGAGCAATAACTTCATCGTTGTATTGTGGAGCGCGCTGAGCTCTTAAGAAATCTGTGACTTTATTGATGTCTTCATCAGAGGCAAAGGCACCCTGGAGGCGGCGAGGTTTGCCCATCATTTCGGTGGTTAAGAGAAGCATGTCGCCTTTGCCGAGGAGCTTTTCAGCGCCACCTTGATCAAGCATGATACGGGAATCCATCTGAGAGCCAACAGCAAAAGCGATACGACCTGGAATGTTGGCTTTGATAAGGCCGGTGATAACTTTAACTTCTGGACGCTGGGTAGCAAGCACGAGATGGATGCCCGCAGCACGACCTTTTTGAGCAATGCGAACAATAAGCATTTCAAGATCTTTCCCTGCCATCATCATTAGATCGGCCATCTCATCGATAATTACAACAATATATGGCATTTTGCCTTCTTTTTCTTTGTCTTCGGATTTTGCCATCTTAGTATTGTAATCGGCAATGTTCTTGACTTTTTCTTCGGCCATGAGGCTATAACGGCGTTCCATTTCACCGACGGCCCACTTCATTGCAGAAAGAGCCTTGTCGGTTTGAGTAATAATCGGGGTGAGGAGGTGTGGAATGTCTTGATATTGAGCCATTTCAACTTGTTTTGGGTCAACAATGATAAACTTGACGTCGGATGGGGCGTTGCGATAGAGGAGTGACGTGATAAGAGTATTGGTCATGACTGACTTACCTGAACCAGTAGTACCTGCGATAAGAAGGTGTGGCATTTTAGCAAGATTTGCGACAACAGCACGACCAGAGATATCTTTCCCTACCGCAAAGGTAAGTGGGTCGTCGGCCTTTTTCCAATCACTGGATTCGAGAACACTTCTTAAACGAACATCGGCGGAGCGAGCATTTGGTATTTCTACACCCACACTGCGAGTGCCTGGAATTGGGGCTTCAATACGGATTTTATCAACGGCGAGATTTAAAGCAAGTTCCTTGTCGCGAGCAAGAATTTTACTCAAGTTAACACCAGCTGGCGGGCGCATGGTGTACTGAGTGACACGCGGACCAACATTGGCGCCTTCCATTTCGACATCGATACCAAACTCGGCAAGAGTGGATTTAATGACGTAGGCATTCTGTTGAATATTGCCAGCATCGGCGGGAGATTGTTTTTTCTCTAATAAATCCGTGGTAGGCATTTGCCAATCTGGATCGTCTTTAGCCACAAGTGCGGTAGGCTCTTTAGGTAGGTCTGGCTCTTTAGTCATGTTTTTAGCCTCGATTTTGTGAAACTTGGACATTTTGGCGGGAGCCGGTGCAGCCTCCGTGGGCGCAAGACCAGAATTAACTTTGATTTCTAGGCGGCCAAACTTCTTGTTATTTTGCCCATCGGCATTTTCTTCGGTGGCGGGCTTTTTGCCGGGTCGAAAGAGATTTTTGATGATTTTGAAAAGAGTGACCGGTGAGAGTTGAAGAATAAATAGGACGGTGATAAGTGTGAGAACAATATAAATACAGATAACAAAGCTTTGGTCGAGAACATTAGTCATAACACCATTTAACCATGCGCCGACAAGGCCACCTTCATTCCAAATGGCGGCACTACCACCGGAGACCCAAAGCAAAATCAAGATACTGGCAAAGTAGACCGGGAAGGCAACACGATTCCCTTCGGCGCGGAAAATTTTGACGGCTAGATAGGCTAGGAGTGGAGGAATGCAATATGTTGCAAAGCCGATTCCTTTTAATACTGTGGTATGAATTTCGTTTAGCACGGAGCCGCCGTGGCCAGACCAAGTAATCACAAGAAAGACAGCAAGGGCAAACATTATAACTGCTATAACTTGGCGCCAAAAACCACCGGGAAGTTCGTGCTCGATGGGGGCTTCCTTGCGACTAGCGGCACGCTTCCTGGAAGATGATTTACTTCTTGTTCTTGTAGATTTTCGTCTTGATGCTGGCATATGTATTATATATATCATATACTGGCAAAATTGGCAAGGTGGTAATGCTTAGTCGTGATGGTATGGGGAGCCTTTGGCTATTTCAGAAGCGCGATAGATTTGTTCTATAACAATGAGGCGAGCTAATGCATGCGGGAAGACAAGATTGGAAAAACTCCAAACGAAGTCGGATTTACTTCTAGTGTCGTCGGCAAAGCCGTAGGCGCCACCAATAAGGATGATGATATTTTTGCCCTGTAAAAAAACCTCTGTTAATTTGGCCGAATATTCACGTGATGATATATTTTTACCACGTTCATCGCAGCAGATGACGTACTCTTTGGAGCGATCAAAAGGCCAAGCGGAGAGATATTTGGTGAGTTTATCTTCGTCCATAAATTGCCAGTTTATGTCATATGGTTTACGGAGACGTTTCTCGTAATCGTTGATTATTTCGGCATATTCTTTGGCGTGTTTTTTGCCGCCAGCGATAATTTTTATCATGTCTTAATTATATCACAGAATGAATATTTGAACTAGATTTAATTTTTTTTCATTATGTGATATAATGTTTGGGTAGCATTGGACCGTCGCCAAGCGGTAAGGCACTGGGTTTTGGTCCCAGCATTCGCAGGTTCGAATCCTGCCGGTCCAGCCAAACGCTGTATAAATCGTTTTTAGCCCCAATTTCCCCCTGTAAGGCATT